>VXNP01000061.1 GCA_009840525.1 Gammaproteobacteria bacterium | reverse complement strand
TGGTGGATCTCCTGGGCGCCCTTCGTCGGCACGTTCATCGCCCGCATCTCCCGCGGACGCACCCTGCGCGAGTTCATCCTGGGGGTGCTGTTCGTCCCGACCGGCCTGGGGCTCCTGTGGTTCGGGGTCTTCGGCGGCAACGCCCTCCATCTGGAACTCAACGCCGCGGGCGGCGTGGGGACCGCCGGGATCATGGAACTGGTCCGGGCCGCGAACTACGAGGCCGCGCTCTACGCGACCATCGGCCAGATGACGGACGCCAGGTGGCTCGCCTGGACCATGTCCGCCATGGCCACCCTCCTGCTGGCGACGTGGTTCATTACGTCGTCGGATTCCGGGACCCTGGTCATCACCACCTTCCTGAGCATGGGCGACGCCCACCCCCCGCGGCGTTTCCGCATCGTCTGGGGGCTTGGCGTGGGGACGGTGGCCGCAGTGCTCCTGCTTG
The DNA here is from genome assembly GCA_009840525.1 of Gammaproteobacteria bacterium. Classification (GTDB taxonomy): domain Bacteria; phylum Gemmatimonadota; class Gemmatimonadetes; order Longimicrobiales; family Gaopeijiaceae; genus BD2-11. The sequence goes on along the minus strand of VXNP01000061.1, from coordinate 12,064 downwards.
CCGACGGCCTCCAAGCCCTCCAGACCGCTGCCATAGCCGCCGCCCTGCCCGTGAGCGTCGTGCTGCTGTTCATGATCGCCGGGCTGCTCAGGTCGCTGTGGCGGGATCCGTGAGGAGGTCGGATCTGTGGGGATGGAGTCGGATCGGTGGAGTCCCGCTTAGGAAAACTTTCTTCCTTGGCGGGATCCTAAAGAAAGCGAAGGGCCGGACCTTTTCGTTAGGCGAGCGAGGTGAGCGACGTTAGGAAGATTTCCTTTCCAACGAAGACGCTAACGAAAGCAAATGCCTTGAATCTTTCCTACCGCGGCGCCATCTTGGGATCCATCCCGTCGGTTCCACGTCCGTCGATGTCCCTGCCGCGCAGAAGCAGGGAGCACTCGCGGGCTGCGATGCTCATACCACATGCGCCGCGAATCCACAGGCACCTACGAAGTGACCGTCGGTGGCGGAGAGACCGTGCGGGCCTTCGTGCCCCCCCCTCTCCCGCCCGTTCCGGAAGTTGATTTCCGCGAGGATCTCCGGCGTCCGCTCGAAGCTGCCACGACCGCGCTCGGGCGGCTCGATGCAGTCACGGAGCTGCTGCCCGATGCAACCATCTTCGTGTACGGCTACGTGCGCAAAGAGGCCGTGCTGTCCTCTCAGATCGAAGGTACCCAGTCTTCGCTGTCCGACCTGATGCTCCACGAGGCGGGCGGTGCGCCCGGCGCGCCCATCAGCGATGTGCTGGAAACGTCGAACGCAGTGGCGGCCCTGGATCACGGCGTTGAGCGTATACGCAGCGGTTTCCCGCTATCCAATCGCCTCATGCGCGAGATGCACGCCAGGCTGCTTGCAACCGGCCGCGGGGCGACTATGATGCCGGGTGAGTTCCGGCGATCGCAGAACTGGATCGGCGGCTCGCGTCCCGGCAACGCCGCCTTCGTTCCGCCTCCGCCCAACCATGTCCAGGACTGCATGGCGGGGCTGGAGCGCTTTATCCACGCCACGGATGATGGACTTCCCGTTCTCGTCAAGGCCGGACTGGCACATGTGCAGTTCGAGACCATCCACCCGTTCCTCGACTGCAACGGCCGGCTGGGACGATTGCTCATCACGCTCATGCTGTGTGATGCCGGACTTCTCCGCGAGCCGCTTCTGTACCTCAGCCTGTACTTCAAGCGCCACCGGAGCACCTACTACCACCTCCTCAACGACATCCGGCACACGGGCGACTGGGAAGCCTGGCTACGCTTCTTCCTGGAGGGTGTTGGCGAGGTGGCTGAAGCGGCCTTCACGACGGCCCGGTCCGCCAGCGAGACGATCCAGGACGACAGAGCTCGCATCGGCAGACTGGGACGGCGCGCGGGTTCGGCGCTGCGGGTGCACCAGTCCCTCGTCGAACGCCCGGTCGGGGGCATCCGCCATCTCGCACGAATAACCGGCCTGTCCGGGCCGACCGTGGCCGCCGTGCTCCGGCTTCTCGAAGAACTGGACATCGTGCGCGAGGTCACGGGCCGCCAGCGTGGGAAGATCTATACGTATGAGCGGTATCTGGCCGTCCTGCGGGAGGGGACTGAGGAGCCGCCCGGGTAGGAATCAGCCGATCAGGCCGCGGACAATATCCTTCGCCAGCCGTCCGACAGCGGCCTCAGCTTGGCGAAGCGAGGGCGCACCTCGGTGGTCAGTAGTGATAGCGGGCCGCAAGGAAATGGACCCGCTCGTCGGTGACCTGGTAGACCAGGCGGTGCTCGCCATCGATCCGTCGCGACCATCGGCCGGCGAGTTCACGGCGGAGGGGTTCGGGCTTGCCGATGCCATCGAATGGGCTGCGGAGCACCGCTTCAACCAGCTTGAGTGTGCGGAGGGCCCGCTTACGATCGGTGCGGACCCAGTATGTGAGATCTTCGAGAAACGATGGGTCGAGGACTGCTTCCCTTCGCTGGGCACCCGTCACTCTTCAACCAGTCCGAATTGCGTGCGCAACTCCTGAATGTCCACGGGGTCTCCCTCCCCCGCGTCGGCCCGGGCCATGGCTTCCCTCAGTCTCTGCGCGTTCTTCGGCGAGCGCAGGAGGTAGTCCGTCTCCATCCACGAACTGAGATCATCAGCCGCGACCAGTGCAACGGGTTCCTTGCCACGGCGCCGAATCAGGACCGGTTCGTGCGTGTCGGTGACCTGATCCATGAGGGCGGCGAGGTGCTTCCGTGCTCCGGTGTAGGTGGTTTCTCGGATCATGTTCCGTTCCCCAGTATCCATTCAGCATCGACTCAACGTACAGAAATCATGTACCACTAGGAGGCCGAGAGCAAGAGAGAATGGATGACCAGCGGTCGCCCGCTACGTCCATGGGGCCCGTTCTTGCCTCTTCCCGGCGTACCCTAACGTTACGTCAGGGTTAGCCTCCCCCTCACGACACCAGCCCCGCCGCCGGCGCCACCTCGATCTCATCCATCCCCAGCCGCCTGAGCTCGGCGTTCACCTCGGCCAACTCGCCGTCCCACACCGCCTGGAGCCGGGTCAGGTGGCCCTCGAGCCGCTCCACCATGATCTCGTAGACCGCGTACATGCCGCTTCCGGGGCGCCCGTCGCCCTGCTCGGACATCGACAGCAGGTTGGCAAGGCGGTTGTTCACCCTGATGGGGAAGTTGAGGGGATCCTGGTTCGACTGGTTGCGCACCTGGTAGATGTCCGCCTCAACCGCCGACGCGCTCTCCCGCAGCCGCGCGCCCGCGCTGGCGAGCCGCTCGTCGTCCGAGGCCTCCAGCCGCTCGTCGAGTTGCGCCGTCACGTTCCGGATCGCGATCACGGCCGAGTTGGCCTGATGCACCCGGTCGCGGATCTCTACGCCGAACTCGTACTGGGCGACCAGGTCCTCCTCGGTCGCGTCGGTGATCCAGGGGTGGGGGCGGACCTCCACCTCGGTGGTTTCGCTGCGGTCGCCGACCGTGAGCCGTGCCGTGTACGTCCCCGGCGGAACCGCGGGCGCCATCGTGCGCACACCCCAGAGGATCATTCCGGGGAAGGTCGCGGGCGGATCCGTCCGAAGGTCCCAGCGCAGCCGGTTCAGCCCCGCCTCCAACGGCAGCGCCGGACCCGCCCAGCGATCCCGCTCCTCGCCTTCCACGGCGGGCGCGAAGGTGCGCACCACATCGCCCGACGCGTCCACGATCTCCAGCGTCGCATCTGCGGGCTCGTCGGCGAGCCACCACGACAGCACCACCCCGTTCGCGGAGCGGTACGCGGCCGCGGGCTCGAACAGCACCAAGTCGCGCTCCGTCGTCCCCGGCTGGATCTGCCGCAGCGGCGCGATGTTGTCGAGGACCCAGAAGCCGCGCCCGTGGCTCGCCATCGCCAACTCGTCGTGCTCGGGGATCACGTCGGTGATCGGGATGTCGGGCAAGTCCGGGTTCAGCTCCTGCCACGAACCGCCGTCGTCGTAGGAGATGTAGACGCCGTGGTTGGTGCCGGCGTACAGCAGCCCCGCCCGGTTCGGGTCCTCGCGAATGGAGTTCACGTAGGCATCGTCGCGGATTCCGTCAACGATTCGGGTCCAGGACGCCCCGAAATCATCGGTTTTCCATATGTGGGGCTGAAAATCATCGAGTAGAGCGCGCCGCGCCGAGATGTAAGCCCGTCCTGCGTCGAACGCCGAGGCGTCGATGAGGCTAACGCGCCCGAAATCCGGCATGTCAGGGGGCGTCACGTCGGTCCAGTTCTCGCCCCCGTCGCGCGTCACGTGCACGAGCCCGTCATCGGAACCCGTCCAGATCACGTCGATGTCGACCTTTCCGGGACCCACGGCGAAGATCGTGGCATAGACCTCGGGGCCGTTCATGTCACCGGTGATGGGGCCGCCGGAACGTCCCAATGTCATGGGGTCGGCGCGGGTGAGATCGGGGCTCAGGACGTCCCAGTTGGTGCCGCCGTCGGTGGTCCGCCAAAGCCGGTTCGACGACGCGTACAGCACGTTGGGATCGATGGGCGAAAAGATGATGGGAAAGGTCCATTGCCAGCGCTCGACCATGTCCAGGGCGGGCTCCCCGGAGTAGAACCAGGGGTAGGGATTGACCTCGCGCGAGGTGCCCAGGCGCCGGTTGAACCTGTCGATGTAGCGGCCGTTGTTGGTCCCCGAGAAGAAGACGTCGAGGTCCTTCGGGTCGGGTGCGATGTAGCCCGGCTCTCCGCCGCCGGCGACGTAGTGAACCCCCATCGAGCCCTCGGTGATCGCGGGAGCGCGGGCTTCAGCGCCTGCGTTGGCGGTGGTGTCGGTGTCGTCGGCATCCGCGGCGGCCGCCAGGGCCTGCTCGAAACGGCCCGCGTTCCAGTCCGACGGCAGGCAGAGCGTGCTGTTGTCCTGCTGCGAGCCGCAGATGTGCCACGGGACGTGCGCCGTCGTGACACCGTGGTAGAACTGGGCGGTGGAGAACTCCTGATCGGTCCAGTCGCTGCCGGTGGTGAAGCTCACCGCGCCGCCGCCGTCGTTGGCCACCACCAAATGCGCCGGGTCGTCGGGGTCGATCCAGAAGTCGTGGAAGTCGACGTGGGTGCCGTTGTCGATGACCTCGTAGGTGGCCCCGCCGTCGGTCGAGCGGAAGAACGAGGTGTTCTGCACGTACACCACGTCCTCGTCGTGATGGTCCGCGAAGACGTGCGTGTAATAGAAGGCCCGCTGCCGGATCCGCCGCTCGTCGTTGACGAGCTCCCAGGTCGCGCCCGCGTCGTCCGAGCGGAAGAGGCCGCCGTCGTCGTGCTCGAAGAGGGCGTAGACCCGGTTGGAGTTGGCCGTTGACACCGCCAGGCCGATCTTGCCGACGACGCCTTCCGCCGGCATGCCGGGGTTGCGGGTGATCTCGGTCCAGGTGTCCCCGCCATCGACCGATTTGAACATGCCGCTGCCCGGCCCGCCCGACGACATCGTGTACTCCTTGCGGAAGGCCTCCCAGAGCGCAGCGTAGATCACGTCCGGGTTGTTGCGGTCGATGGCGATGTCGATGGCGCCGGTGCGCTCGTCGCGGAAGAGCAACCGCTCCCAGCTGTCGCCGCCGTCTGTGCTCCGGAAGACGCCCCGCTCCTCGCTCGGCACACCGTACTTCCCGAACGACGCCACATAGACGATGTCGGGATCGGTCGGATGGATGCGGATCTTGGAGATCCCGTCCGATTCCCGGAAGCCGATGTGTTCCCAGGTCTCGCCCCCGTCACGGCTGCGGTAGACACCGTCCCCGGGCAGGATGTTGCCGCGAATGCAGGTCTCGCCCGTTCCGATGAAGACGAGGTCGGGGTCGGTTTCGGCGACGGCAACCGCACCGACCGAAGCCGATTTGATCTTGAAGTCCGTCACCGGGAACCATTCCTCACCGCCGTCGATGGTCTTCCAGAGTCCGCCCCCGGTCGCGCCGAAGTAGGCTTCCTGCGGGCGCCCTCTTACGCCGGAGACGGCGGTGGAGCGGCCGCCCCGGTCGGGACCGAGGTTGCGCCAGGAGTAGCCGGCCAGGAAGGCCGAATCGAGGACGACGGGTGACTGGGCGTGGAGGGTGGAGGCGAGCGGGGTCAGGGCGGGAGCTAGTGCGGAGAGCGTCGTGACGAGCAGAAACGGCTTGAGGTGGAGGCGCTTCACGGTGGCATTTCCTGTGGATTCGGGAGCGGGATCGGCCGGGTCAAGCTACCGGGGCGACGGAGGATGCAACAAGCTGGGGAGCCGGCCCACGGAGGCGGCTGCAGGGACGCTTGCGGGCGCGACGTGCAACTGGGCGCGATAGTCGGCTGCTAATCGATCCGGTAGTCCAGGGTCAACGCGTGCTTGCCGTCCGCGTCCACGTGGATCTCCATGGTGCCCGACAAGCCTGCCAGCTCAGCCGTTCCAGACCCCGGCACCACGTGGCCGTCGGTGCGCGGGGGGGCTCCGGGCTCGACAATGCCCCAGTGATGGAGCACGAACGTGCCTTCGCGGCCCCCAAGAGTGCCCAAGACCTGTTCGGACGCGATGTATCCCGCGTTCTCCAGCGGACCTTCGGCGCTGGCACGGCACATGAGCAGCCGCACGCGGCCCTCTCCATCCAGATCACCCTGGTAGCGCTTGGAGACGCGCGCTTCCGAGAGGAAGGGGCCTTCGCCTTCATCGGCGTCGGGCACAGGATCCCAGCCGGTGATTTCGAAACTGGAGACGGTTTTCATGTTTAGGAGTCCTTGCGAAGGGGATGTTGAGCTCTCGCCATGGCCTGCTCCGGCCGCCAGACCAGAAGCCGACCTCGTTTGCTCACCTCAAGATTGCGTAGCGCAATGATCACTTGGCCAGCGGATGTTGGAAAGCTCAACGGGCGAGGCTTCGTACCCTACCCTGTCGTCATGCTGTTCGTTGGTGTAGCGATCGTTACGCTCTCCGGCGGCTGCAGAAGTCTTCCGACCGACACGGTCGATGTCATGACCTTCCATTTCGATTTCGATGAGGGACCACAGGGATTCGTCGCGGGCTTCGCCGACTATCCTCCCGCCCATGAGGAGATCTACGAATTGACATCCGGGCACCGTGCCCTCCCGCCGCCTCTTGAGTCGCAGTCCGGGCTGTTCCTTTCCGGGGTCAACAGGAGTGACGACCTGTTCATGTTCTTCAAGGGACCCATCGTCGGCCTGACGCCTAGAGCGAGCTATGCCGTCGAGGTCAGCGTGGAGATCGCGACCAGCACGCCGTCCGGTTGCGTCGGCGTCGGAGGTGCGCCGGGCGAGAGCGTCTGGATCAAAGCGGGCGTGACCGCCGAAGAGCCGGTCGCGGTCATGGAGGATACCTACCTGCGCATGAACATCGACATTGGAAACCAATCCAATGGTGGCACCCAGGCCGTCGTGCTGGGCAACGTGGCCAACTCGCGGTCGTGCGAACAGTCTGCCGAATGGGAACTCAAGGCCCTGGAGAGGCAATCGATACCGGCAAGTCTCGCCGTGCCCGCCGATGGCCGCGCGTGGCTCCTGATCGGCGGCGATTCGGGATTCGAGAGCCGGACGGATGTCTATTTCACTCGCGCGTCGGTTACGCTGACGCCGAGTCCGGGGGGATGATCGGGGATGGCTGCTGCTGAATGGGGAGGTATGGCTGTGGGATCTTCGGCCAGGATGGTGGTGGTCGTCGGGGACATCACGAAGCTCGCGGTGGACGCGATCGTCAATGCGGCCAACCGGTCATTGCTGGGCGGTGGCGGGGTGGACGGCGCCATCCACAGGGCCGCCGGGCCGAGCTTGCTCGAGGAATGCCGTACACTCGAGGGATGCGATACGGGTGACGCGAAGATCACGGGTGGCTACGGCTTGCCGGCGGCTCACGTGATCCACACGGTCGGGCCGATCTGGTCGGGCGGTGACGCGGACGAGGATCGGCTACTTGCGCGGTGCTATCGTCGGTCGCTTGAGGTCGCCGTGGAGAACGATCTGCGGTCGGTTGCCTTTCCCGCGATCTCGACCGGCGTCTACGGGTTTCCGGTGGAGCGCGCCGCGCAGATTGCCGTGCGCACCGTTGCGAGCTTCCTGAGCGCCTCGCCCGGCATCACGGAGGTCACCTTCTGTTGCTTCTCGGAGAAATCTGCTGAGGCACACCAAGCGGCAATGGAAAGAGCTTGAAGTCACGTCGTCTCACTCATCCTGCCATGCGAGGGGAAGACGCCATGTTCTACGAACGGGCCGCTTGAGCAGGGTCTACTTCACCGACCGGGACCTGGGTTACCGGATATTGCCCGACGCCTTGGAAGCGGCTGGCCTCACGGTCATCCGACACGCCTTTGCCATCCTCGCCGAACCCTAACGTTACGTCAGGGTTCAGGTCGAATCCGCTGCCAATTGCTTTCGGGCGTCCACCAGCGGGCGTGCATCGTCGGGGATTGCACCCGGCTCCACCACCTCCACGACCGGGCGGATCTTCACGGCCTCGCGGATGCGGGCGCCGAGGGCGGTGTTGTCGACCACGGCCCCGGACGCCGCCTCGACCCGCACGGTGAATACGTCCCGCGCGCCGTCGGCGGTCACCACCGCCTGGTAGCGGGTCACGGCCGAGTCGGATCCCAGCGCCGCCGCCAGCTCGCGGGGGTGCACGAACATGCCCTTGACCTTGACGCCTTCGCCCACCCGGCCCAGGAAGCCCGCCAGGCGGGGACCGGGGCGACCGCCAGGGCGGGGGGCGCGCTTCCAGGCAGACAGGTCGCCGGTGCCGAAGCGAACCAGAGGGTAGACCTCGTTGGGGCTGGTGACCACCACCTGCCCCGCCTCCCCATCCACGGCCGGGCGGTCGTCCCCGGGCACCAGCACCTCGACGACTACCTCGGGCGCTACGTGCCAGCCGTCCTTCTCGGCGCACTCGTAGCCGAGCAGGCCGGTGTCCGCCGTCCCGTAGGCCTGGTAGACGTCCACCCCGAAGCCGTCCTGCAGGCGGGCGCGCAGCGTTGGCGGCAAAGGCGCGCCGGTCACGAGCGCGTGCTTGAAGCCGAGCGGCCCACCCGACTCCTGCGCCCGCTCGAGCAGGGTGAGCAGGAACTGGGGCGTGCCGGTGTAGCCGGTGGCGCCCGCCGCGCGCGCTGCCTCGATCTGGGCGGTCGTGGCGGCCACTCCCCCAGGGATCACGGCGCACCCGACCGCGCGCAGTCCCCCTTCGAGCATCAGTCCGCCCGGCGTCAGGTGGTACGAGAAGCTGTTCAGCACCACATCGCCGGGGCGGAACCCGGCGGCGCGCAGAGCCGTTGCGAAGCGCCAGAAGTCGTCGCCGGCCCCCTGCGGGTCGTTGATCGGCCCCGGCGAGCGATAGATGCGCGTGAGCGACCCGGCCGCCACCGCGAGCATCCCCCCGAAGGGCGGATCGGCGGCCTGCAGGGCGGGCAGATCGTCCTTGGCGAGGACCGGGATCGCCTGCAGATCCGCGACCCCCGCGACGTCCGTTGCCGACATCCCCGCGCCCGCAAGCCTGCGCCCGATCTCGGGACTGCGCTCGGCCCCGTAGGCGACCGCCCGCGCCGCCAGCCGGTCCTGCAGCGCATCCCAATCCGAGCGCGTCATCGGCTCGGCGCCTGCGTTCGCCGACGCGCCGGTAGGGGCCGGGCTCGGCAGCGTCGCTCCCTCACGACAGCCACCGCTTCCGCCGCCGGTAGTGCTTCACGTCCCGGTACGACCGCCGGCCGCCATCGCCCAACCCGAGGTAGAACTCCTTCACGTCCTCGTTGGCCCGCAGCTCCCCGGCGGCGCCTTCCAGCACGACCCGGCCGCGCTCCATGATGTAGCCGTAGTCGGCCACCGACAGGGCGATGCGCGCGTTCTGCTCGACGAGCAGAATCGTGGTCCCTTCCTCGCGATTGATGCGCCGCACGATCTCGAAAATGCTCTTGACCAGCATCGGAGCCAGCCCGAGCGACGGCTCGTCGAGCAGCATCATGCGCGGAGATGCCATCAGTGCCCGTCCCAGCGCGAGCATCTGCTGCTCGCCGCCCGAAAGATGACCCGCGAGCTGCCCGCGCCGCTCCGCCAGGGCCGGAAAGTAGTGGTAGACCCTGTCGGTCTCGGCGGTGAGGCCGCGCCGCGTCCCGCGCGTGTACGCCCCGGCCAGCAGGTTCTCGCGCACCGTGAGATGCTCGAAGACCCGTCGTCCCTCGAGCACCTGGAAGACGCCCTTCTCCACGATGCGGTGGGCGTCCATCCCCTGGATCTCCTCGCCGTCGAAGACGATGGTCCCGTCGCTGACCTCGCCGTCCTCCACATGGAGCAGCCCCGAGATGGCCTTGAGGGTCGTCGTCTTTCCCGTGCCGTTGGAGCCCAGCAGAGCCGCGATCCGCCCCTCGGCTACCTCAAGCGACAACCCGCGCAGCACGAGGATCACATCATCGTAGAGAACTTCGATGTTGTTGAGGCTGAGGAGCGGCGTTGCATCCGGGCGCCCATTCGACTCCGCCGCGCCGCGCCGGCCGAAGGCCGAATCCGTCATCCCATCGCCCTCAGGACGCCGGCGCCTGGATGAAGTCCGTGAACGGAACCCAGACCCCGCCCTCCACCCGGAAGATGCGCAGCCCCTTGGAGCCGCGGTGGTCCGTGGAAGTGAGGGTCACAGGAGCGGTCACCCCGCCCATGTCGTAGTCGGACAGCGTCTCGAGCGCCGCCTTGATGCTCGCCCCGGTGAGCTCCTGGCCCGCCGCCAGCACCCGGCGCATCCCCTCGGCGAATGCCGCGAAGGTCCACCAGCCCTGGGTGTAGGCATTGGTCCTGCCCTCGGCGGTCTCGCTCCTGGAGGCGAGATAGTCGTGGATCACGCGGGTCCCGGGCACATCCACCGTCAGGGGCGCGTACGGCATCGTCCCCATGAGCCCCTCGGCCGCCTCTCCGGCCAGTTGAATGACCTGCGCGTTGGAGCACCAGTTGAGGCAGAAAAAGGTGGCGTCGAGCCCCAGGCTGCGTGCGTTCTGGAGCGCCACCGCTGCCGGCCCGGACGTGTTCTGGAAGACCACGTACTGGGCGCCGCTCTGGCGGATGCGTGAGAACTCTGCCGTGAAGTCCACCGCCCCGCGCGGCATCTCGTAGAGCGTGAGATCGATCCCCCGCGCCTCGGCGAACTCGATCCCGCCCTGGTTCGCCGGCGACAGTCCGAAGGGGCTCGCGTTGTGCATCAGCGCGACGATGGGCGTTCCGTCGGCGTGGTTGGTGGCGATCCAGTCGAGGGCGATGCGGAACTGGTCGCTGTAGGTCGTGGCCAGCAGGAAGTTGTAGGGGGCCTCGGCCGGATCGCCCAGCCGATGGGACAGCGACGCGGAGCTGAACGGGATCTCGTCCTCGGCGATGCGCATGCGCAGCGCCTCGGTGTCGCCCGTGCCCCATCCCATGAAGATCACGGCGCCTTCGCTCACGAACTGGCTGTAGAGCTGCTCGGCCCGGTCGACCTGGTATCCGTAGTCCTGGTAGATGAGGTCGATGGGCCGCCCCTCGATGCCCCCCTGCCCGTTGATCCAGTCGGCGAAGCCCCGTACCCCGTCGCCGTAATCGGTGCCCACGTCGGCCGTGGGTCCGGTCAGGTCGAAGATGGCGCCCACCGTGATGCTGTTGTCGTCCGCGCCGGGCCCGCCGCCCCCGCAGACGGCGCAAAGGAGCATGGCAACGCCCGCGGCCGACCTCTTCCTCCATCCCGCCGCCCGTCGTCCGTTCCCGGCGTGTATGCCCTCTATCTCGCTCATCTCCCTCATTCCTTCAGTTGGCCCGGCTCTCGCCGCGCCGGTACGCAGCGGCCACACATGAAAGTAGTCTTTCACATTGCCCCACATTCTGTAAATCCATCCCGCCCCGGTCCCCCGTCAATGACCAAAAAACCAACGTATAGTGTACAACCGTGCGAGTCTCGCGGCACCATCGGACCGGGTTGGCCCCCGGATGTCGGGGCCGGGTCCGTTGCGTCAGTGACGCACCCCGGAAGCGCCCCAGAACGCCCCAGAATCGCGCTGGCGTCAGGACACCCCGCCGCTACACGTCCGGGGGCGGGAACGCGCCGTAGCGGGCCGCTGGGGCCGTCTCGCGGGGCCACCCCACCCCCCCGCCGGGGGGCACGCAACGATCCCGAAACCGGCCCGGATGGGACCCGCCCCCCACAAATCGCGGAGAACGGGTTGCCCGTGAGGCGAGCGCCCCCGGCCCCCGGAACCTGACGGACCGACCGGGGGTTGGATCAGGCATGGAACAGCTTTACGCCAACTACCGTCTCCGTGCCGCCCGAACGGCGCTCGCCCGTGTCGAGCGCGCGATGGCCCTACCCCGTGGTGCTCGCCCGGCAAGGCTCAAAGACCCGGCCCCGGAACACGCCCGCGCCATCGCTCGCGTCCGGGCCGCGCACGTCGCCAAGGCGGAAGCTGACGCCCGCGCCGAGATCTACAAGGCGGAAGCCCGCGAGCGGGAAGCGGCCAGCACGGGCCGCGATTGGGTCCGGGCCACGTTGTGGGGAGGGCTGTTCGCGTTTTTCGGCATTTTCCCTTCGGACGGGGAAGGCTAGCCCCGGCCCCCGTGCGTCACTGACGCACCCCCTGGCCAGCACCAGACGCATTTAAACAAAAGACGCAGACGACGCAATAAACAGAGGAGATGA
>VXNP01000095.1 GCA_009840525.1 Gammaproteobacteria bacterium | reverse complement strand
CCCCCCCCCCCCCCCCCCCCTTCTTTACAACCATCTCGCGACACCCGAGACCTCCACGCGTAAGATCGTGGGCAGCGACCGTTGTGAATACCAGCCCGGGGGTGGGGCATCCGGGGCTCGGTCACCGAGCCGGACGATCTGGCCCGCCTGGTGGACGGCGCGCTCGACCGATTCGGGCGGCTGGACGGGGTGGTGAACAACACCGGGCACGCCGAGCGTGGCAACCTGCTCGATCTCGACGACCGCGCGTGGCACGACGGCCTGGATCTGCTGCTCCTCAACGTGGTGCGCATGAGCCGCCTGGTGACGCCCGTCCTGAAGGCCGGCGGCGGGGGCTCCATCGTGAACGTCTCCACGTTCGGGGCGAAGCAGCCCACCGCCGCCTTCCCCATCTCATCGGCGATCCGGGCGGGGCTGGGCGCCTTCACCCGCATGTACGCCGCGCGCTACGCTGCCGACGGCATCCGCATGAACGATGTTCTGCCCGGCTTCGTCGACAGCTACCCGGTGGACGATGCCGTGCGCGCCACCATCCCGGCCGGCCGGGCCGGGCGCACCCGCGAGGTGGCCGAGGCAGTGGCGTTCCTGATCTCCGACGCGGCTTCCTACGTCACGGGCGAGAGCCTGCTGGTGGACGGTGGGCTGTCGTAGCCTAGCCCCCCACCCGCTCGAAGATGAGGTCGCGTACCCGCCCGCCGGTGACGGTAAACGCCACCACCCGGCCGGAACCGTCCCGCCGGAAGCGCAGCTCCGGGAAGAGGCGCGCGTTTCCGGAGAAGGTATCCTCGCCTGCCGGCGCCAGCGCCGAAGGGCCGGTGCGCCAGTGGCGGGCGACCAGGCTGCCGCGATCGACCACGATCTCGTAGGTCATGTCGAGTTCGGGGCTCCGGTAGCGTCCGGCGTACTCGCGCAGTTGGGCCTCCGTGGGCATGGGCGGAGGCGCATCGGTGATCTCCGCGGTGCCAACCGGCTCGGGTTCCGGACCCATCAGCTCGCCGGCGAAGACCTCCGCCACGCGCCGCGCGCGCCCCGCAGGATCGCAGTCCGACACGTTGCAGAACACGGCGATCGACAGATCCTGCTCCGGGAAGCGCACGAAGTTGGTACGGTATCCCGCCCAGGAGCCGCCGTGGCCGAAGTTGGGCAGTCCCCGATACGCGCCGATGGTGAGCCCGTGGGCGTACGCCAGCGTCTCGCCGTCGTTCAGCACGCCTTGCTCGACCATTGTCTTCACCACCTCCTCGCCCCCGACCTCGCCGGTCTCGTAGTTGCGCATCCACAGGATGAAGTCGTCGATGGTGGTGTTGAGCGAACTCGAGGCCAGCGCCGTGAGCTGGTTGGGCTGGCGCACGAAGCCCCCATCCCCGCCGGGCGAGTAGGACTCGGCGCGTCCCGGTACCACCTCCAGGTGATCGTCCGAGAAATGCGTGCGGCTCATCCCGAGGGGCTCGAAGATCCGCTGCCGCGTGAACTCGCGGAAGCTCATCCCCGACTGCGCCTCGATCACCCGGGCGAGCAGGTTGTACCCCGTGTTGGAATAGGCGTATTCGGCGCCGGGATCGAAGTTTACCGCCTGCTGCTCGAAGAGCATGCGCAGGATTCTGTCGAAGGAGATGACGTCGCTCCTCTCCAGTCCGGCCAGCGACATGACGTGCACCCAGTCGCGAATCCCGCTGGTGTGGTGGATGAGGTGCCGCGGAGTGATCCGGACCCCGAAGTCGGGGAGTTCGGGAACGTAGGCACGCACGTCCTCGTCCAGGTCCAGCCTGCCGTCGGCTTCGAGAAGGAGGGCCGCCATCGCCCCGAACTGCTTGGAGATGGAGGCGATGTCGAACACCGTCCCGGGCGTGATGGGGACGCCGTGGTCGAGGTGCGCGACGCCGTATCCCGCGCGATGGACGATTTCGCCTCCGAGCAGGACCCCGACCGCCGCGCCGGGGCCGTCCCGGTCCAGATCCGCGAACACGGCATCGACCCCGGGATGGGAGGGTCCGTCGGCGACGGTGACCGGCGATGCCTGGGTGGCGGGGCCGCAGCCCGCGAGGGCCATCGCGGAAGACACGGCCAGGGCAACGAACAAGACGCGGGGAGAGCGGTACATCCTGGGATTCCTGTCTTCGAGGAGCAGCGTGCGGGACTCGGAAGAGGGCGCACGCTACCCGGGGGAAGTCAACGAAGCAAGCTGATTTATCGGACGACCGGGAAGGGGAGGCGGTCCGGGACTGCGGTAAAGTGGTGAGGTTGGATCGGCGGCCGCGCCCCGAAGCGTATCTGCGGCCCCTGCGGGCCGCGGCCGCCGTCGTCCTAAGGGATCGAGATCAGCCGGAGTCTCCTCTGGCCGCGAGAACACCCAGCACGGCACCGACTATACCCGTCACAACCGCCGCAACCACGAGTGCCATCACTGCGTCGCCGCTCATGATGCCATTGCCCATCAAGCTCATGACAGCGCCGAGCACAGCTCCTCCCTTGAAGCCGTCCTGAGCGTTGCCCACGCCCCTCCAGCCAAGGACAAGTGTGTAGAATGCTCCGGCGAAGAGGAGGCCGAGGATCCCGGCGAGGTCAAGGGTGGCCGCTTCTCCGACACCTACCGCGCCCTCGACGTAGCCGAGAACCAGCAGCGCGACGGCAACCGCGACGGTTCCAATTGCAAAATTCTTGTCCACATTGCCTCCTTCCTGGAGTGAACCTGCTGGAAGAACGCTCAACCGGGCTCGCCGTGCACGCGGAGCATGCCATGCGTCCCCGGTGGGGCCGCTGGTTGGTTCGGTACCGGGTCAGTCGATGGCTACTCCTCGGAGAGGGACACGGCTGGGGGGAACAGCGGCGCCGGCCGGTCGGGGAGGCTCCCCCACCATCGCGGGAGCAGGCCCCGCGACATCGGACAGCAGGGACAACGGGAAACAGCAATCCGTCACAATGGGATCCCGCCGGGGTTCGCGCAAGTAACCACTCCGTGACGCGGGACCTGAGCCTGTGACAGCAGCGATGCCGGACCCCGGTCCGCTTCGGCGACAACCGGTCCGGCACCTTCATCGGAAAACGGGAGCTTCATCCCATGATCACGCGAATCTTGAAGCATTCTCTGCATGTAGCTGGCCTCGTCCTCGGGTCTGCGGGAGCACTGTCGGCCCAGGGTGCGCTGGAGGGACAGGTGCGCGACGTGGCCACCGGGCGGTCCCTTGCCGGCGTCCAGATCTCGCTGCCGGAACTCGGGACGGGGGGCATCACCGACGCGGAGGGCCACTTCCGGATCGCGGGCATCCCGGCCGGCACCCGGGTGGTGGAGATCCGGCTCATCGGCTACCACACGGAGCGTCGCGAGGTGGTGATCACCGACGCCGTGACGACCCGGCTCGACATGGTGCTGGCACAGGAGGCCATCGCCCTGGAGGGGGTGGTCGCCATTGGCACCCGGGCACGGCCGCGCACCGTCACCGAGTCCATGGTGCCCATCGACGCCATCCCGCCCTCGGACTTCGTCGACCAGGGCGACACCGACGTGGCCGACCTGCTGAGGACCGTGGTGCCTTCCTACAACATCAACCCGCAGGCCACCGGCGACGCGGCCAAGATCATCCGTCCCGCCAACCTGCGCGGCCTCGCGCCCGACCACACGCTCGTGCTGGTCAACGGCAAGCGGCGCCACCGCGCAGCGGCCATCCTGTGGATCGGCAACGGGGTTTCCGACGGCGCCCAGGGACCGGATCTGTCGAGCATCCCGGCCATCGCGCTGCGCCAGGCCGAGGTGCTGCGCGACGGAGCGTCGGCCCAGTACGGCTCGGACGCCATCGCCGGAGTCATGAACTTCCAGCTCAGGAACGATCGTTCCGGCGGTGCGCTCGAGGTGCGCGGGGGAGGGTTCGCCGACGGCGGAGGTGAGTCGTACACCGTGTCGGGCAACATCGGGCTGCCGCTGGGCGCGTTCGGGTTCGCGAACCTGAGCGCGGAGTACGGGGACGCGGACGCGACCAGCCGCAGCGTGCAGCGCTCGGACGCCGCTCTGCTGACTTCGGTGGGAAACACGCACGTCCGCGATCCCGCCCAGATCTGGGGTTCCCCGAAGATTGAGGACGACTTCAAGCTGTGGGGCAACTTCGGCCATCTGCTGCGCGGCGGCACCCAGTTGTACGGCCACGCCAACTACGCCGGTGAACGGGTCACCGGCGGTTTCTTCTTCCGCAATCCCAACACGCGCGCGGCCGTCTTCAGCATCGACGGGGGCGAGACTCTTCTCATCGGCGATGCGCTCGACGCCATGGACGGAGTGCTGGACGGGTCGGCGGGATGTCCCACCGTCCGGGTGAACGACGGGTTGCCCGACCAGGCCGCACTCGCCCGGGTCATGGCCGACCCGAACTGCTTCACCTTCCAGAAGAGGTTCCCCGGGGGGTTCACCCCCCAGTTCGGAGCCGATGTCACCGACGCCTCCGTGGTCGCCGGGGTGAAGGGCCAGACCGCGGGCGGGCTGCTTTGGGACGCCAGCGCCAGCTACGGCGCCAACGAGGTGGACTTCTTCATCTTCAACACCGTCAACGCCTCGCTGGGCCCCGACACGCCCGACGAATTCGACCCCGGCCTCTACCGGCAGGAGGAAGTCGGCGTAAACGTCGATCTGGGATACGCCGCAAGCGACATGGTCAACCTCGCCGCCGGCGCAGAATGGCGGGACGAGCACTTCACCATCGGCCTGGGCCAGGACGAGTCGTGGGTGATCGGTCCCTACGCCGCCCAGGGGTTCAGCGCGGGGTCCAACGGCTTCCCCGGCTTCAGCCCGATCGCCGCCGGAGACTGGCACCGCGCCAACTACGCGTTCTATGGCGACGCGGAGGTGCTGGAACCCGGCGAAGGCCGCTGGAACCTGGGGGGAGCGCTCCGCTTCGAGAACTTCGAGGATTTCGGCGCCACCCTGAACGGGAAGCTCGCCGCCCGCTACGCGCTGGTGGAGGGACTTGCGCTGCGCGGCAGCCTGAGCACCGGTTTCCGCGCGCCCACACCGGGCCAGCAGAACGCTTTCAACGTGTCGACCCAGTTCAACCGCGAACTCCGCGACCTGGTCAACAACGGCACGATCCCGTCCACTTCGAGGGTGGCTCAGCTGCGGGGCGGCGAGCCCCTGGACGCGGAGAAGTCGCGCAATCTGGCGCTGGGCGCCGTGATCGGAGCGGGTGCCTTCCAGCTTACCGCGGACTTCTTCCACGTGCGGGTGTCTGATCGTCTGGCGCTCACGCAGACGTTCGATTTGACGCAGGCGGAGAAGGCCCAGCTGGTCGCGGAAGGCATCTCGAGCGCGACCAACCTGCAGAACTTCCGGTTCTTCACCAACGACTTCCAGACCCGCACGCAGGGGATCGACATCGTCGCGACCTGGGCGCCTCCCTCGTCCAGCGACACGGAGCTCAGCCTGGCCTTCAATCACACCGATACGCGCGTCACCCGGTACGATCCCGATGTGGTGAACGACACCCGCATCCGGCAGTTGCAGGAAGGGCTCCCGAGGTACCGCTGGCTGGTGACCGGCAAGCATGCCCTCGGCGGCGTGCGCCTGCTGGCGCGGCTCAGCTACTACGCCGGCTGGTTCGATTCCAGAGATGATACCTCCTAGGGCGGCAATCACCTTTTCGACCTCGAGGCGTCGTATTCGTTGAGTGAGGCGGCGACTGTGACGGTCGGGGGCCAGAACGCTCTCAACCACTATCCGCAGGAGAACCCCAACGCCGTCTTCTCGGGCAATCGATACGGTCCCAACTCGCCGTTCGGGTCGAACGGCGGGTTCTATTACCTTCGGTTCGGCTATCGGTGGGAGTAGCATCCGACGCAGCCGACCGAGCGATGGAACCCGCGGTGAAATTGCGATACCTGCACTGAAGGCTGGGAGTCTAATGAACGATCTGATCGATCTGCGCGGGCGGAACGCTCTGGTCACGGGGGCATCCCGCGGTGTCGGAAAGGCGGTCGCGCTGCAGTTGGCGCGGGCCGGGGCGTCCGTGGGCATCGCGTACCGCAGCCGCCGCGACGAGGCGGAGGCGGTTGCCGGAGAGGTGCGGGGTCACGGCGTGGGGGCCTGGACGGCGGCGGGAGATCTGTCCCGGCGGGAAGCCGTCGATGCGCTGTTCGCGAGGGCGGCGCGCGAGTTCGACGGCCTCGACATCTTTGTCGGCAACCACGGGATCTGGCCGACCGCCGATACCCCGGTAGCAGAGATCAGCGACGAGCGCTGGCACGGGACCATGGCGGCCGACCTGCACTCTGTGTTCTACACCTGTCGGAGTGCCGCGCGCATGCTGCGGGCTGACGGTCGCCTCGTGCTAATCGGCAGCACGGCCGGGCAGCGGGGTGAGGCGTATCACGCCGATTACGCCGCGGCCAAGGGCGCGATGGGCTCGTTCGTGAAGAGCTTCTGCATCGAACTCGCGCCCCGGGGGATCACGGTCAACTGCGTCGCGCCGGGCTGGGTGGACACGGAAATGTCGGCCACCGCCTTCCGGAACGGAGGCCGGGAGCGCATCGCCGCCTCCATCCCCATTGGGCGCATCGCGACCGCAGAGGACGTGGCGGGCCCCGTGGTCTTCCTCTGCTCCGAGTTGGGCCGGCACGTCACCGGCGAGATCCTGAACGTCAACGGCGGGGCAGTGCTGGCGGGGTAGCGGCGCGCTTGCGCGATCAACGCGGCAGGCATCCGGGCCGGATACCGGGCGCATCACGCCAACGTGCCCGAACCGTGGGTTTCCCTATCTTAGGTCCATGCCGCATCGAGTCCTGACGCAACTCGCCATCTTGCTGCCACGCCCGCTTTGCACGTGTCTGTGCGTGGCCGTGCTGCTTTCCTGCAGCGATGAGCCGGCCGGGCCGCCGCCGGGGATCCCGGCCGCCCTGGTTGTGTCCCCCGGCGACCTGATGCTGACCGCCATCGGCCAGACCCGGCAGCTGCAGGCGGAGGTGGTCGACCACTACGGCGATCCGGTGTCCGGCCAGCGGGTGGCTTGGACGAGCGACCGGCCCGGGACGGTCATGGTCGACTTCGGCACAGGGGTAGCCACCGCGGTCGCGCCGGGGTCGGCCACCGTGACCGCCGCCTCCGGCACGCTCAACTCGAGAATACAGGTGACGGTGGCCCAGGAGCCGCACGCAGTCGAAAAGGTGGCCGGCGACCTCCAGGCGGGCTTCATCGGCGAGCCGCTGGCGCTCGCAGCCGTGGTGCGCGTGACGGATGCCAACGGACATCCCGCGGGGCTGGTTCAGGTGCGGTTCGCGGTCACTTCGGGAGGCGGCTCCGTAGCGCCCGCTTCGGTCGTCACCAACCCCGCCGGCCTCGCCCAGACCAACTGGACGCTGGGAACGGCCGCCGAGCACACGTTGGCCGCCACCGCGGGGAGCGTGACTGCGCAGTTCCAGGCCACCGGGGAGCGGCTGCCGCTGACCATAGAGACCGACTCCCTCTCGCGGGCGCGGCTTACGCTCCCCTACTTCGTCCGTCTGCGCCCCAGGGGCGGCTCCACCGAGGGGTATGCGTGGAGCCTCGGGCAGGGGAGCAGCCTGCCCGCTGGTCTCGTGTTCGATCCCCGCGGCACCATCGGCGGCGTTCCGGAGGACACGGGCACCGTTGTGCTCGATGTGCGGCTCGCCGACTCGGAGGGCGCGGAAGCATTTCGCGAGTTCACGTTGCGCGCGTGCGATGCCCCGCTCGGACTGGCACTGGGAGAGGTGCGGATTCTGGAAGAGGACGCGATGCGTGGATGCGGCTTCTACGTGCGCGCTCCCCGGGCGGGCGCGTACTACCGGGTCACGCTGGCCGGAGCCGATGGCAGGAGCAGCGCCATCATGCCGGTGGCGCTGCACGTCGAGCCGGATGCCGCGGACAATCGGGCGGCAGCGGCCGCCGCGCCGCCGCGGCAGGTCGCGTATCGTGCCGCAGCCTCGCGCGCGTTCCGCCAGACCATCTCCACCCGTGAACTGCAGGAGATCCAGGAGATCGAGCGCGCCAACGCTGCGCTGCATCAAGAGATACGACGGCAGGAAGACGAGCTCTTCTCGCGCCTGTCGGCGGATGGTCGTCTGGAGATTCTGCCCGACCGCTCAACCCGGGTCGGTGGAGCGGTGGCCGCCGATGCAGGGCGGATCCCCTTGACGCGCACGTTCCGCCTGTACAATCCGACGGCCGAACCATGGGACCGCTGCGATACCTACACGACCCTTGAGGCCCGCCTGGTCACTCAGAACCGCCACATTGCCGTCTACGAAGACGCAGGCGAAGAGGCAGGCATCTCCAAGGCCAACGCCGACAGGATCATCGCCTACTACGCGAACTACGGAGCCTCGGTCATCGACCGCTACTTCGGCGGCACGAGCGACGTCAACGGCGATGGCCGGGTTGTAGTGGTAGTGGACCCATTGCTCAACGGGATCAGGGCGTTCGTGTGGGGAGGAGACCATACCCTCCCCCGCGAGACATGCGCCTCCTCCAACGAAATGGAACTGGTGCGCATGAGTGCCGCCGCCTTCGCTCAGCTCGACAGCGAACGCTACTGGGCCTTCGGCGGACTCGTCCACGAGGTCAAGCACGTCAGTTCGCTCTACAAGCGGGTACGGCATTCACTCGGCGTAGCGGGTGAGATGTCCCCCGATTTTCATCCGACCTGGATCGAGGAGGGGACGGCCGAGATCGCCAAGGAAATGAGTTCCCGCCTCGCCTGGGAGGCCGCAGGGGGACCCGGAGTGCATGACCGGGTGACCGGCGAGGACCTCGAGGCGGGGATCAGCGGGTCGTATCCGGAAGTGTACGGGATCGTCAACCTGATCGGCCGCACCGCGTCCGCCTTCGCCTGGTTCACCGATCGTCCCAACGCGGTCACGTTCCAGCCCAGAGACCGGGGCAACGTGTACGGGAGCGGCTGGCACTATCACCGCTTTCTGCGCGACTGGTTCGGCGCGGCCGGAACCTCGCCCGCCGGGGACGAGGCGTTCGTCACCGTGCTGAACGACTCCCTCACCGCCCCCGGCCTGCCGGGCATCGAGAGCGTCAGCGGTCTGTCCTTCGGGGATCTGCTGACCCAGCACGCGGTGGCCATGTCCGTGGCAGGGGCCGAGGACAGCCTGGTCGACGGCGTACCGCGCTTTTCGTCCTATGACTTTCCGGAAGTCGGAGAGTTCGCTCCCTCCCTGAACGCCCCCGGACACTATCCGTGGCCGATAACGCGAACCGGGGCATCCGACGACACGGCGGTCCTGTGGGCGGATTTCGGGGTGAACCGGCCCTTCCGCGGCGAACTGACCGGAAGCGGCGTGCGCTTCCACGACTTCCGGGCGGCGGAAAGAGGTGCGAGCGCGACATTCCTCGTCGAGGTCCTGGCGCAGGACTTCGATGTGCGCGTGATCGTGGCGCGAATCCCGGATCCGGCCGGGTCGTGACTCGGGTCGGCTGAAGGCCTCCGGCCGACGCGTCCTCTACCGCCGGCCCGCCGGCACCATGCGGACGATTCCGGTGGGCGGGCCATCGATGTCGCGCGTAGTGCCGTCGATGGCCAGGTATATCAGCCCATCGGGCCCCTGGCGGACGTCGCGGATGCGGCCGATGTCCTGAAGCAGCGTTTCCTCGCGGACCACCCGACGCTGGTCGAGGCGCAGCCGGACCAACTGCTGGCCGCGCAATCCGCCCACAAGCACATCGCCCTGCCATTCGGGGAACGCTCCGCCCGTGTAGAACAGCATCCCCGACACGCCGATCGAGGGAACCCAGACGTGCGCCGGTGCCTGCATGTCCTCGTGCTGCGTGCCCGCGTGGATCCGCTGGCCGGTTCGGTAGTGGACGCCGTAGCCGACGACGGGCCAGCCGTAGTTGCGGCCGGACTCGATCAGGTTGAGCTCGTCTCCGCCCTGAGGGCCGTGCTCGTTCTGCCACAGGTCGCCGGTCTCGGGGTCGACGGCCATCCCCTGCGCGTTGCGGTGGCCGTAGGTCCAGATTTCGGGATGCGCGCCCTCCACGTCCACGAACGGGTTGTCGGCGGGAATCCGCCCGTCGTCATGAATCCGGATCGTGGTCCCGTTGTGATTCGAGAGATCCTGGGCGGGGTGCGCCGTCAGGTCGCCCACGGAAGGCCACTGCCGGTCCCCCAGCGTCATGAACAGGTACCCGTCGCCGCCGAACGCGAGTCGTCCTCCCCACATCGAGCTGCGGTCGGTTCCGTTTCCGGGGGCGTCCGCGTGAAACAGCTCCTCGACCTCGGTCACCCTGTCGTTGGCGAATCGCCCCCGCGCGATGGCTATGTTGCCCAGTGAATCGGGCCCGGGCCTGGTGTAGCTGAGGTAGATAAGGCGGTTCGCGCCGAAGTCCGGATGGAGAACGACGTCGCGCAGTCCGGCCTGCTCGAACCCGTCCATGGATCGCGCTCCGCGTCCCAGGGCGCGTATCTCCGGCAAACCGTCCACGGAGTCGGGGAGCAGCTCTCCGTTTCGGATGATGCGCAGCCGGCCCGGACGCTCCGTCACCAGCAGATCGCCCTCAGGCGTGAAGGCCATGGCAAAGGGGCGGACCAGGCCGTCGGCGACTTCCTCGACGCGGAAGTCGTGGAGGGCGGTCTGCACGACGGCCGGGCCGGCGGTGGACGCGGCTTCCGGAGACGGAGTGCAGGCGGCCAGCGCGCCCAGCAGTGCGGGGGCCGCCAGCAGGATGGTCGGCGTGGCGTGGCGACCCCGCCGGTCGGTATCGTGTCTCATGGGATGTGCAATCCTACTTCCACGATCCCGGCTGGGACAGGAGGAAACCGAGCTGATGGCGGGGTTCGGCGAGAGCTGGCGCTCGAACGCGGACGCGCTGCGCGAGCTGGAGTGCCGGCACATCCTCTTCCTTTGCGTAGCCAACTCGGCGCGCAGTCAGATGGCCGAGGGGATCGCGCGCGATCTTGCGCCGGCCGGCGTCAGGGTCTCTTCCGCAGGCTCGGAGCCGGCGTCGGTGCGGCCGCAGGCGGTGGCGGCGCTGGCCGAGATCGGAATCGACATCTCGGGGCACTGCTCCAAGGGCGTGGACGACGTGGCGCGTCCGGTGGACGCCGTCGTCACGCTGTGCGCGGAGGAGGTGTGCCCCGTCTGGCTCGGGGACGCGCACCGGGTGCACTGGGGGTTGCCCGACCCGGCGGCGGCTGTCGGGACTCCGCAGGCGCAGCTGGATGCTTTCCGGGAGGTGCGGGACGAACTGCGGAGGCGCCTGTCGGTGGTGTTCGGCCGATAGACGCGTCCATGGGCCCCTGGTGGGGCCTCCGCCGACTATGCCTCCGAGCCCGGATCAGGCTTCGGCGCCTCCCCGGTTGAGCACCATCGCGATCACCGCGCCGCCGACGCCGTAGACGACCAGCGAGACCACGGTATCGCCCAGAAGGGTGGCCATCGTGTGCATGCCCACCATCGTCCCGTACATCATCAGGCCGAAGGCAAGGCCCATCACGGCCCCAATGATCGCTCCGGCCTGAAAGCCCTCTTTCGCGTTGGCGACGCCCTTCCATCCCAGGATGATGGTGAGGAACGCCGCGGAAAGGAGCTGACCCAGCGTCACCGCCCACATGATGGGCTCGGGGTTGATCGCGTCGTTGGCGAAGAAGTCTGCCAGCAGCACGCCGTAGAGGAGGAAGCTCAGCACCCACAGGGTGATGCCCCCCGCGATCGTGGCCATGAGGAAGTTCTTGTTCATGGATGCCTCCGGGATGAGGGTGGGGCGTCGACTTGCGAGGATGGCAAGATGCGGCTCCGGCTCGCGGGATTGCAACGTTGGCCCAGGAGCGCGCGGCGTCTCCGGACTCGACGCATGCCCGCCGTCACGGAGGCGACAGCACCACGCGCGCGTCGGCCGGGACGGCGCGGTCGCCGTAGGCGAACAGGGGATTGATCTCGACTTCGGCGACGTCGCTCCACGCCATGACGCAGCCGGCTACGGCCTCGGCGGCCCGGACGATGCCGGCGAGGGAGACGGGACGACGGCCCCGGGTTCCGGCGAGCAGAGGACTGGCGCGCAGTTCCCCGATCATCATCTCCACGTCCTGCGGGCGTATGGGGAGCACCCGGTGGGTGACGTCGCGCAGCACCTCCACGTGGGTACCGCCGCTGCCCACGGTCAGCATGGGACCGAGCTGGGGGTCGCGGTATGCGCCGACGAGCAGTTCGGCCGTGGGGGTGGGCAGCATCGGGGTGACCAGAACGGACCCCGTTTCCGGAGGAAGGCCTTCGGCGCAGGCGTAGGCATGGGCGTTTGAGACGATGGTCTCGAAGGCGCGGGCGGCGGCGGCGCCATCCGCCACGTCGAGCACCACCCCTCCGGCGTCCGACTTGTGGGTAATCCGGCGGGAGAGCAGCTTGACCGCCACCGGGCACCGGAGGCGCTCGGCCGCCCGGGCCGCCGCGTCTCCCGAACCGGCGACCTCGGCGGCCGGGAAGGCCAGCCCCGCCGCTTCCAGCAGGGCGCGCGCCTCCATTTCGGTCAGGGTGATGCGCCCTTCCTCGCGGGCCGCGCCGATCACGGGGTGGGGCGGGGGAGGGGCGGGGTCGGGGGGGGGTGGGCCCCCCCCCCGGGGGGGTTTTGGCCCCGAGATAAGGGCCCCCCCCCCCCGGGGGGCGGGGGGGG
>VXNP01000097.1 GCA_009840525.1 Gammaproteobacteria bacterium | reverse complement strand
CCCCCCCCCCCCTCTATTTTTTAATCATCCGGCCACCACCCCCATCTACCCGCGTAAGTCCGGCGGCAGCGGCAGATGTGTAAACCACCCCGCCCGCGCCGCCCGCGGCGGGCGGGCGGCCGCGCCCGCGCCCGCGGCCGCCAGCGCCCAGCGCCAGTACGCCGCGGCCGCGCACGGGGGCAACTACATGCACAACTTCTACTTTCCCCCCGCCCCCAGCTCCACCCCCTGGTATCCGGCGTGGTCTCCGGACGGCGAGCGCATCGCGGTGGGCATGAGCGGCTCGATCTGGAGCGTGGACCCGGAGACGGGGATCGCAACCGAACTGGCCCGTTCCGGGGACTATCTCTCCTCCCCCAACTGGTCGCCGGACGGGCGCTGGCTGGTCTACACCGCCGATCCGGGCGGCGGCCCCATCCAGCTCGAGATCCTCGACACGCACACCGGCGAGACCCGGCGGCTCACCGACGACGACCAGATCTACGTCGACCCACGCTTCTCGCCCGACGGCCGCCGGATCGCCTACGTCTCCACCCAGTCCAACGGCTATTTCGACATCTACATCCGCGAGATCGTCAACGGGTCCTGGGCAGGCGAAGAGGTCGCGGTCAGCTACGACAACAGCTTCGGACGGGACCGCCTCTACTTCGGGGCATGGGACATGCACATTTCGCCCGCGTGGCTGCCCTCAGGCGACGAGCTCCTCATCGTCTCCAACCGGGACGTGCCGCTGGGGAGCGGCAACGTGTACCGTATTCCGGCACGCGAGAACGGCATCGACGAGCGGGTCGCGGTACTGCAGGAGCAGAGCCTCTACCGCACCCAGCCGGACGTATCGCTCGACGGCCGGCGCTTCGTCTACTCCTCCACGGCCGGCGCGGCCGACCAGTTCAACAACCTGTACGTTCAGCCCACGACGGGCGGCGAGCCCTACAAGCTCACCTTCTTCGAGCACGACGCATTCCACCCGCGCTGGTCGCCGGACGGCGAGTGGATCGCCTTCATCAGCAACGAGGGCGGGCTGCCCCAGCTCACCCTGCTCGAGACCTACGGCGGGGCGCTCCGCACGGTGACCATCCGGGAGCGCCGCTGGATGGAGCCCATGGGCACCCTCACGGTCACGACTCTGGGCGACAACGGGGAACCCGTGGGCGCCCGCGTCCATCTCACCGCCTCCGACGGCAAGCACTACACCCCCGCCGGCGAGTACTCGCGGGTCAGCCGCGCCGGAGACCGTATCTTCCACCACGCCGGCGTGTTCCAGGTGGAGCTGCCTCCCGGGCCCGCGCGCATGCTGGTGACGCGAGGATTCGAGCACGAGCCGCAGGAGTTCGACCTCAACATCGAGGCGGACAAGAACCACCGCGTCAGCGTGCACCTGGAGGAAATTTCGGACCTGAGCGACGAGGGATGGTACTCGGGCTCCACCCACGTCCACATGAACTACGGCGGCAACCTCCACAACACTCTCGAGAACCTCATGATGATGTCGGAGGCCGAGGACCAGGACGTGGTGGCCGAGCAGGTGGCCAACAAGGACAACCGCATTCTGGACCACCAGTTCTTCGTGCCCGGGGGCGGCGCCCATCCCCTCTCGCGCGACGACATGGTGCTGGTGGTGGGCCAGGAATACCGCCCGCCGTTCTACGGACACGTCTTCATGTTCGGCATGACCGATCACCTCATCTCCCCCTTCGTGACCGGCTACGAGCAGACGGCCATCGAAAGCCTCTATCCCTCCAACACCGACATGTTCAGAAAGGCGAAGGCGCAGGGCGCCATCACCGGCTACGTGCACTCCTTTTTCAACGGGGATCCGCTGGAGGGGACGCTGGGAGGCGCCAAGGGGTTCATCGTCGACGCCGCCCTGGAGGCCGCCGACGCGGTGGAGTGGTCCACGCCGCAGGACGGCTACCCGCCCCTCTATGCCGTTTGGAGCAACGACATACGTGCCGCAGTGGTCGGGGGCGAGGACTCCATCTCCAATCTGCAGGCAACCCCGTTGGTGGGATCGATGCGGACCTACGTGCGCACGCCGGACGGCAGGTTGTCGATGGAGGGGTGGTTCGACGGGATGCGCGCCGGCCACGCCTTCGTCTCCAGCGGTCCCCTGCTGGACGTCAGGGTCGACGGCCGCATCCCCGGAGAAGAGCTGGCGCTGCCCGCCGGCGGGGGGGAGGTGACGGTGGCGATCCGGGCCTGGGGGATCGTGCCCATGCGCACGGTGACCGTCGTGATGAACGGCGAGGTCGTGGAGGAGATTCCCTTCGGGGGGGACCGGCGTTCGCTTGAGGTGGAGCGCACCCTGCGGGTGGACCGGAGCAGCTGGATCCACGTCCGCGTCCAGGGAGACCCCGAGGACCGCTTCCCGCTCGACACCTCCTACCCCCTCGCGCTCACCAACCCCGTATGGGTCACGGTGGGCGGGACCCCGGTGCGCAGCCGCAGCGCCGCCGACTACGCGCTGCGCTGGATCGACAAGCTTCAGACGATGGCCGAGCTGTGGCCCGGCTGGCGCTCGGACGCCGAAAAGGAGCACGTGTACGCCCAGTTCGACGAGGCGCGCGCCATCTACCGCGCCCGCATGGAGGAGGCCGCGCCGGGAACCTGAGCGCGCTGGAGCTCCGAGCGAGACCGATTCACGGAGTCGTGCGAGCGATTCGGGCAAGGGGGAGAGCGTGCAGGCGCACCGGCCCCCGGTGGAAAGGAAGTGCCTGCAGCCCGGTGTACATTATCACGCCGCGTTCAAAGGCGTTCCCCGCGAATTCGGCCAGGGCCGCGAGACCGTCGAAGTTCCGGCGCCGAAGGGTGGCGGAAGCCTTGACCTCGACGCCGACGATGCGGCCGTCGGGCCGTTCCAGCACGATATCGACTTCACGCTTGCGCTTGTCGCGAAAGTGGTACAGGCCAACCTCCTCCTCGGCCCACTCCGCGTGCTTCGCGCACTCCATGAACAGAAGGGATTCCAGCAACGCCCCGTAATGAGGGCTGGTCAGGAGCCGGGCTTCCGTGCGCAGGCCGAGGAGGTGCGACGCGAGACCCGTGTCCACGAAGTGCAGCTTCGGCATTCGCACCGCGAGTCGCCGCCCCAGGTTCTTCCGATATGAGGGGACGCGACGTATCAGGAACATGAGTTCGAGCACCTCCGCGTAGCTCTTGGCGAGCTTGTCGTTCAGTTTGAGGTCGTTGGCGAGGTTGGCGTACTTGAGCAGGTTGCCGCTCAGCCCTGCCAGGTAGGGGGCCAGTGCGCGAAGCCTGGAATGGTAGTCGCCGCGGGCGCTGTAGAGCGTGTCGAAGTCCTTGAAGAAGCGCCCTTCCGTATAGGACTTGAACCAGGTGGTGCGTGCCCGCCGACTCATGCCCTGGACCTCGGGATAGCCCCCCATGAGGATCAGCCTCGCGATCTGTTCCCGGGTCGGGGCTTGATGGTCGTGTAGCGCGGCGCGCGAAGGGGAAAAGTCTCCCGCCAGGAGATCGTCGATCAGGTTCTGCCGGCTGCCCCGAAGCTCGGCAACCGACAGGGGCAGGAGCTCCAGGCGGGCCATGTGGCCGGGCAGAGCTTCCTGGGCTCGTGCGGACCGGAAGATGTCGGCCGAGCCGGTCAGGAGGAACAACCCCTTGCGCGGGCGAGCGAGCCGTTGCCGGTCCGGCGGCGCACTGGCGAACCGGTCCGAAGCCTCCTTTATGGCAGGCACAAGCTCCGGAACCTGCTGGAATTCGTCGAGCACGACCGACTCGCTATGGAAGGACCTCACAAAACCGTACGGGTCGGACGCTGCCGCCGCCTGCACGGCGGGGTCGTCGAGCGTCAGGTAGCGCATGCCCAGCTCGGCGGCGACACCGCGGACCAGGGTGGTCTTGCCGGACTGCCTTGGCCCGGTCACGTAGACGATCCGGAACTCGCGGAGCATGTCGACCACGCCGCGATAGAGGTGTCTGAAGTACATCCACAGATTTGGGAGAGGTAGCAGCTATTACGAGAAAAACCATTCCTTGATACGAGAAA
The DNA here is from genome assembly GCA_009840525.1 of Gammaproteobacteria bacterium. Lineage (GTDB taxonomy): Bacteria > Gemmatimonadota > Gemmatimonadetes > Longimicrobiales > Gaopeijiaceae > BD2-11. Next base: position 9,001 of record VXNP01000097.1, on the reverse strand, counting down.
ACTGACTCTCTATTACGAGATTTTCAAGATCTTGATACGAGAAATCAAGAGGATGGCACACACGGTGATTCAGCCGCGCCCGCGATGTGAACTACGAGACAGGCATCAGGACGGCGGAGGGCCTCCGTCCCCCTGAGGCTCAAAGCGCCTCAGCCCTCCGGGCCCGAGTACCTCACCTCGCCGCCGACGATCGTGTACACCACCTCGGTGGCGGGAATGTCGTCCTCGGGGATCGTCATGATGTCCTGCGAGAGGACGACGATGTCGGCCAGCTTGCCGGGAGTAAGCGAGCCCTTCAGGTGCTCCTCGAAGGCCGCGTAGGCGTTGTTGATGGTGTAGCTCTCCAGCGCCTCTTCGCGCGTCATGCGGTGCTGGCCCGAGAGGACTTCCCCGTTGTTCATGCGCCTGCTCACCGATGAATAGAAGCTCGCGATCGGCGAAATATGCTCCACGGGCACGTCGGTGCCGTTCGCGATCACGACCCCGGCATCCAACACGTCCCGCCACACGTAGGAAGTCTCCATCATCCGCAACTGCCCAAGGCGATCCGCCAGCCAGGGTCCGTCCGATGTGGCGTGCACCCCCTGCATCGCGGCGACCACATCCAGTTCGGCGAACCGGCCGACATCGTCCGGATGGAGGTGCTGGGCGTGCTCGATGCGCCAGCGCAGGTCGGTGGCGTCGGGGTTGGCCGCGAAGATCTTCTCGTAGATGTCGAGCACCTCGCGGTTGGCGCGGTCGCCGATGGCGTGGGTGTTGACCTGGAAGCCGTGCCGGATGGCCACCTCGGCGGTGCCGGTGATGTCCTCGACCGTCTCCAGCACCAGCCCCTCGGTGTCCATGTCGGCGTAGCTGCCGAGCAGCCACGCACCGTGCGAGCCCAGCGCGCCGTCGATCTGGCGCTTGATGGACCGGACCGCCAGGAAGTCGTTGCCCTCGGGAATGGTGCGGTAGTCGGCAAGCTTCTCGTCCATTTCCTCGTTCGACGCGCCACGCACCATCACGTACAGGCGAATCGGCAGCGCCCCCTCTTCCGCCAGCGCCCGCAGGCGGTCGATGGTCTCAAAGCTGCTTCCGGCGTCGTGGAAGGTGGTCACGCCGTACATGAGCGACTCCGCACCCGCCAGCTCTACCTCGCGCCGGAACTCGGCATCCAGGTCCTCGGCGGAGCGTTCCGCCTCCGAGCGCGCGCGGGCCGCGCCCACCAGCCGCTGGGCGGTTTCGCGCATCAGACCGGTCGCCGCGCCCGAGGCGTCGCGGACGATGGTGCCGCCCGGCGGGTCCGGGGTGTCGTCGTCAATCCCGGCAAGCTCCATGGCCAGGGCGTTCGCGAAGGCGGCGTGGCCGCTCGAATGCTCCAGGTCGACCGGATTCTCCGGACTGACCGCCGAGAGCGAAGCATGCACCGGCACCCCCTCCACGCTCCCCTCGGGCGTCGCGGTCCACTTCTCCTGATGCCAGCCACGGCCGAGAATCCACTCGCCCGGGGCGGCCTGCGCGACGGCATCCGCCACCATCTGAACGATATCCTCCCAACTGGCCGCGCTGTTGAGGTCGAGCGTCAACTTGGATTCGCCGAGCGCCATGTAGTGGCCGTGGCCCTCGATGAAGCCGGGGATCACCAGCCGGCCGTCGAGTTCGACGACCTCGGTCGAGGGCCCGACATGGCCGGCGATCTCCTCGTTCGTTCCCACGGCCGTGATGGTGTACCCGGTCACGGCGAGCGCCTCCGCCTCCGGCAGGGCGTCGTCCACGGTCACCACCTTGCCGCCCGTCAGCACCAGATCCGCGTACTCGGCGGGACCCGGCTCGCAGGCGGCGATCAAGACCCCGGCGAGGAGCGCCGATCGCGTGAGCGGAACAACCAGGGACAGCTTGCTCATTGGGACTCCGGAGACAGTTGAGGCACTGATGGGCTGATCGGGATCCAAGTCTGCCAAAATGGCAGACTCGAGAGTTTGCAGCGGGCGCAAAGTATGCCAAAATGGCAGACTGCTGACTACATCACACCTTAGCGTCAGGGCACCATGCGGTCCAGAAACGCGCGCTCGTCCACGGTGAGGCTGCGGGCACCGAACGCCTGCACCTTGCGGAGCAGCGCGACAACCTCGGCGCGGTTGAGTTCGTGCAGCTCGTCCACGGGGATGAGGTCCCACTTGCGCCGCATCTCCGCTTCAGGGCGGGCCTTGACCACCCCCTGCATGCGCCGCCGCACCATCCGCCGGCGGCGTTCCCGGGCCCAGAGGTAGGCCAGCGCGCCGGCGAACCCGCCCAGGTGCGCGAAGTGCGCCACGCCATCGTTGACCTGGGTGATGCCCGCAAACAGGCTGAAGCCCGCCAGAAACAGAACCAGCCAACGCGCGCGGATCGGCAGGATGCCCCAGATGTAGACCGGCTCGCGGGGCCAGAAGCGGGCGAACCCCAGCAGGACCGCGAAGACGGCGCCCGAGGCCCCCACGACAGGCGCCATGGGAGGCAGGAACGAGAAGAGCGCGCCGCCGAGGCCGCCCAACAGGTAGAGCCTGAGGAAGTGCGCCGACCCCATGCGCAGCTCCAGCCGCGGACCGAAGAAGTAGAGCCCCAGCATGTTGAGGGCGAGATGCCAGAAGCCCGCATGAAGGAACATGTAGGTGAGGAGCGTCCAAGGCCGCAGATAGGCCAACTGCGGCACCAGGGTGAGGGCCCAGAAGCCGTCGGATCGCGGCCCCGCGACCGCAAAAAGCAGAAAGACCACCACGTTGGCGGTGATCAGTCGTCTTACCCACGGTGTCATCTCGGGCCGGCCCTTCCGTCCGCGGTCTCGTGAGGGGTTGGAGGCGGAGCGGCGTGGGCTGGCTGCCATGGAGCCGCGCCCGCGCCATCAGTACCAGCGCCCGGCGCGGCTGGTTCCGGGATTCGCGCGCCGGGTCTGGTGATTCGGCGGCGCACCCGTGCATATTCCGGGTTCGTAATCCGAATCGAGACTGGAGAACCGGATGATGAATTCGACGTCGCGCTGGATCGTCCCGCTGCTCGTTGCCGTGACCGCCTGCCAGGGGGGCGAAATGCCCCCGCGGGCGGAGGATGGCGCCCCCACGACCCTGGGCCTGCGCTCACAGCACGGGATGGTGTCGTCCGCCAACCTGATCGCCAGCGAGGTGGGCGCCGAGGTGCTGGCCCGCGGAGGGAACGCGGTGGACGCCGCCATCGCCACCGGCCTCGCCCTGGCGGTGGTCCACCCGACCGCGGGGAACATCGGGGGCGGGGGCTTCATGGTCATCCGCAGCCCCGACGGCGCCGCAACGGCCATCGACTTCCGTGAGAAGGCGCCCCTCGCCGCCCATCCCGAGATGTTCACCGACGAGGACGGCGAGTACTCCTTCGAGATCCACCACGGCAGCTACCTGGCCGTCGGCGTTCCGGGCACGGTGGCAGGCTTCGCCCTCGCCCACGAGCGGTACGGCAGCGGAACGCCCTGGGCGGATCTCGTGGAGCCCGCGGTCGGGCTGGCCGGCGACGGCTTCACCCTCAGCCCTGCGCTGGCGCGCTCACTGGCCAACGTCCTCCCGCGGATGGAGCCCTATCCCGCCAGCGTCGGGCAGTTCTCGAAGAACGGCGTTCCCTACGAGGAGGGAGAGCTGTTCCGGCAGCCGGATCTGGCGCGCACGCTGGCGCGCATCCGCGACCAGGGCCACGACGGCTTCTACAGCGGCGAGACCGCGCGCCTCCTGGCCGAGGAGATGGTGCGCGGCGGCGGCATGATCACGGAGGAGGACCTGGCCCGCTACCAGGCACACGAGCGAACTCCCATCCACGGGACCTACCGCGGCTACGACCTCGTCTCGATGCCGCCCCCCTCGAGCGGCGGCACCGCCATCGTCCAGATGCTCAACATCCTGGAAGGCTTCGACCTGGCGGCGCTGGGGCACAATTCGGCCGCCTACGTCCATCATCTCACCGAGGCGATGCGCCTCGCCTACCGCGACCGGGCCCAGCACCTGGCCGACACCGATTTCGTCGACGTGCCGCTGGAGCGGCTTACCAGCAAGGACTACGCGGACGAGCTAAGGGGCGGGATCCACGCCGACCAGGCCGGCCACTCCGAGCCGTCCCAGCTGGTCATGGCGGAGGAGAGCACCGAGACCACCCACTATTCGGTGGTGGACCGCGACGGGATGGCGGTCTCGGTCACCTACACGCTGGAGCAGGGCTACGGCTCGAAGATCACGGTGCCCGGGGCGGGCTTCCTCCTCAACAACGAGATGGGCGACTTCAACGGCAAGCCCGGCCTCACCAACAAGCGCGGACTGATCGGCACCGAGGCCAACCTGGCCCGGCCCGAGCAGCGCATGCTCTCGAGCATGAGCCCGTCGGTGCTGTCGCGTGACGGCGAGCTGGTGGCGGTCATCGGCACTCCGGGCGGGCGCACCATCATCAATACCGTGATGCAATTGGTGCTCAACATCGTTGACCACGGGATGACCATCGAGGAAGCCGTGGCCGCACCCCGGATCCACCACCAGTGGCTCCCGAACAACGTGCGCATCGAGGAAGGCGGCATTTCGGACGGGGATGTCGCGGCGCTGGAGGCGATGGGCCACGAGGTCCAGGTGAGGGGCAGCCAGGGGCGGGCCAGCTCGATCGGGGTCGATCCGGAGACCGGCGAGTTCATCGGCGCGCCCGACCCGCGCAGCCCGGACGGAGGGGCGGCGGCACCGTCGGGCGGCTGACGGCGGCACTCCTCCGGCAGGAGCGGCCGAAGAGGTCCGGGATGCGGCGCGCGGGACAACCCGGACCATGCTCGTGAAGGAGCATACCGCACCTGCCCACCCCTACCTCGTCGTTTTCGCCCTCTGGCTGCTCGTGTTCTCGGCGAGCAGCCAGACCATGGTGATCGCGCCGATCCTGCCCCTGATCCGGGAAGAGCTGGGCATCGCCGATGCCCTTCTGGGCACCCTGGTCACAGTCTACAGCCTGATGGTGGGGATCATGGCCGTGATCTCGGGCCCGATCTCCGACCGCATCGGCCGGCGCCGCATCCTGCTGCTGGGAGCGGGGGCAATGACCTGCGCCCTGGCCTTGCACACCTTCGTGGATTCCTTTCCGGAGTTCCTCGTGGTGCGCGTGCTCGCGGGCGCCGCGGGCGGCGTGCTCTCCGGCGCGGCCGTCTCCTACGTCGGCGACTATTTCCCCTACAGGCGGCGCGGATGGGCGACCGGCTGGGTCATGAGCGGGTCCGCTGTCGGCCTCATCATCGGCATCCCCGTGGGCGTCCTGCTGGCGGGTGAATTCGGCTTCCGCAGCCCCTTCTACTTCTTCGGCGTCATGATGGCGCTGACCTTCCTGCTGGTGTACACGCGGCTGCCGCAGCCCCCCGTGAAGCGCCGGCGCTCGCGGCTGACGGTCAACCGCGCGATCGCGGGCTACGCCGTCATGCTGCGCCGCCCCGAGATCGCCTTTGCCGCGCTCGCCTTCTTCACCGTGTCGCTCGGCGTCGCGCTCTTCGTCGTCTACTTCCCCACCTGGCTGGAGGCCTCCCTCGACGCCACCTCCGGGCAGATCGCATCGCTGTTCCTGGTGGCCGGGGTGGCCAACGTCATCGCGGGCCCCCAGGCCGGGAGACTGTCGGACCGGGTGGGCCGCAAGGTGATGGTGATCTCCTCCTGTCTGGGCCTCTCGGTGGCCATGCTCGCGACGGTGCCGCTCATCACCAGCCTCTGGGTCGCCTATCCGCTCTACGCCGTGATGATGATGATGATCGCGATGCGCACGAGCCCCTACTCGGCACTCCTGACGGCGCTCGTGCCCGCCAACCGGCGCGGTTCTCTCATGAGCCTGACGGTCGCACTCGGGCAGGTGGGATTCGCGCTGGGCGCGATGGTGGCGGGGTACTCCTATGCCAACCTGGGATTCGCCGGCAACACCGTCATCGGGGCGATCGCGGTGCTGTGCATGGGATGGATGGTGTGGGCCAGGCTGCCCGAGCCGGAGCAGGAGTGACGGAGCTGCCGACGGCAAGCCGAGGCTAGCGGAGCGCGCCGTACACCAGCACCCGCAGCTTCCGGTGGTCGTCCAGGCCGGCGGCGGGAATGACCTGGGTGAAGTAGACCATCACCAGCCGCTCCATCGGGTCCACCCAGTAGGTGGTGTGGTAGGCGCCGCCCCAGCCGTAGTCTCCGAGCGAGCCGGGCTCACCGGCCTCCCCCAGATCGAGACGCACGCTGAAGCCCAGTCCGAACCCCATTCCCGGGGCGAAGAGGTCGCCCACATGGTTGCTGGTCATGAGCGCCACGCTCGCGGGAGACAGGATGCGCGCGTCGCCGAGGGTGCCGCCGTCGAGCATCATCTGCAGAAAGCGGGCGTAGTCGCGCGCGGTGGAGAGCAGCCCCGCGCCGCCCGAGAAGCTCGCCCGCGGCCCGTCGACGTACTGCCCCTGCGCGTCCATGCCCTCGCCGTCGCGGGCCCGCACCAGCGCCCCCGGAGTCCTGCGGTTGTAGACCGTGGCAAGCCGGTCCCGCTTCTCCGGCGGCAGGTAGAAGTGGGTGTCGCGCATGTCCAGCGGCTCGAAGATGCGCGAGTGCAGGAAGGCCTCGAGGGTCTGGCCCGAGACGGCCTCGACCAGCGCCCCCAGGATGTCGGTGTTGTAGCCGTAGACGAAGCGCTCCCCGGGCTGGGCCTGGAAGGGCAGCGACCCCATGCGGTCGACCGTCACGCGCACGGGTTCTTCGCGGTGGGCGAAATACCACCCGGTGATCTCCGCCTCCCTCCAGCGATCCGCTCCCGGCCCGCCCCAGCCGTACCCGATCCCGGCGGTGTGGGTGAGCAGGTCGCGAACGGTGATCGGCCGCCCGGCCGCCACCACGTCGTAACCGCCGTCCGGCAGCGGTTCGGCCACGGTGGTCTCGGCAAACGCCGGCAGGTACCGCCCGACCGGATCGGAGATCAGCAGCGCGCCGTCCTCCTGCAGGATCATCACGGCCACGCTCACGATGGCCTTGGTCTGCGAGGCGATGCGGAAGATCGCATCCGTTTCCAGCGTCGTGCGCGCCTCCAGGTCGGCGAACCCGGTTGCGTGCTCGTAGACCACGGCGCCGTCCCGAAGCACGGTCACGACGGCGCCGGGCAGGCGGCCGTCGGCCACGTAGTCGTCCAGCAGCGTGCCGATGCGCTCGAGGCGGCCGCTGACGAAGCCCGCCTCGGCCGGGGTGGCGCGGGGAAGCTCCTGGGCGTGCGCTGCCGGAGGAGCCAGCCCACCGAGGATCAGCGCCCCGAGGAGCGTCGCCGCTGCACGCGCGCGAGGTCTTGCGTAGCGACGGCCGCTACGACTCATGATGCGCCACGCACCCATCTCAGTCTCCTCCCATAGCCCCGTACACGATTGCCCGCAGCTTCTGGTGTTCATCGAGACCCGAGGCGGGGATCACCTGGGTCAAGTAGACGACCACGAGCCGTTCGGTCGGATCGACCCAGAAGTCGGTGTGGTACGCCCCGCTCCAACCGTAGTCGCCGATCGAGCCCGGCTGTCCGGCTTCTCCCAGGTCCAGGCGGATGCGAAAGCCGAACCCGAAGCCCATCCCCGGTTCGGGGAACATGTCGCCGATGTGGTTGGCGGTCATGAGCGCGACGCTCGACGGCGAGAGGATGCGCGCATCGCCGAGCGAGCCGCCGTTCAGCATCATCTGGAGGAAGCGGGCGTAGTCGCGCGCGGTGGAGAGCAGCCCCGCCCCGCCCGAGAAGCTGGCTCGCGGCCCGTCCACGTACTGTCCCTGCTCGGTCATGCCCCCGCCGTCGGCGGCGCGGATCAGCCGTCCGGGTATCTCCTCGTTGTAGACGGTGGTGAGCCGGCCGCGTTTCTCCAGCGGAAGGAAGAAATGGGTGTCGCGCATGTCGAGCGGCTCGAAGATGCGGGATCGCAGGAAACCGTCGAGCGTCTCCCCCGAGAGCTCCTCCACGAGGGCGCCCAGGATGTCGGTTGAGTAGCCGTGGATGAACTGGGTGCCGGGCTGCGCCGCGAAGGGCAGCGATCCCATGCGGTCCACTGTCGCGCGTATGGGTTCGCCGCGGTGGGCGAAGTACCATCCCGTGACCCCCGCCTCGCTCCAGCGCTCACCGGCCGGCCCGGATCCGTACGCGATCCCCGAGGTGTGGGTGAGCAGATCGCGGACCGTGATCGCCCGCTCCGCCGGCACCACCTCGAAGCCGCCCGGAAGGAGTTCCGCCACCGTGGTGCGGGCAAAGGCAGGCAGGTACTTGCCGATCGGATCCGAGAGCAGCAGCGCCCCCTCCTCGTGAAGCATCATCACGGCCACGCTGACCACCGGCTTGGTCTGAGAGGCGATGCGGAAGATCGCGTCCCGGGTCATCGGCCGCCGGGCCTCGAGGTCGGAGTACCCCGCCGCGTGCTCGTATACCACGGCTCCGTCGCGCAGAACAGCCATGACGGCGCCCGGGAGGCGGTTGTCGGCCACGTAGTCGTCCAGCAGCGCGCCGATGCGCTCCAGGCGCCCGGGCACGAAGCCGGTCTCGGCGGGGGCGGCGCGCGGAAGCTCCTGAGAGAGGGCGAGGTCCGGGGCCAGCCCGGCGAGGATCGGGACGGCAACGAGAACCGTGGCCGGGAAGAACGGAAGGCGGCTGGAGAACCGGGGCGGATATCGCATCTGGTGGCCCCCTTGGCAGGTAGTCTCGCTGAATGGCCATTCCGTCGGGTCGCGAGGCTGCCGGACCGGTCCGCGGTCGGGTCCATGGCTCGGCCGTTGGCGGCAACCGACGGCATCCGTGATATTGGGCCACAACCGATCATGCCCGCAATTCAGGCGGTGGGCCGAGGTTCGCCCGCCCCCCGGAGGACATCAGCGTGTATTCCAGACGGCTCGCCGGCACCTCGACTACGCTCTTCGCCCTGGCCGGCCTCGGCGCTCTGGCCTGCGCCCCCGCCCCCCCCCCCGCCGCCCGGCCCGGGCGCTTATACACAACTGACGCGGGCGACGAACATACGCGGGTAGATATAGGTGGGGCGCGGATA
>VXNP01000111.1 GCA_009840525.1 Gammaproteobacteria bacterium | reverse complement strand
ACCTCACCCCCACCGAAGCCCGTGTGCTCGCCGCCATCGACATGGACGGGCTGCTCGACACCATCTCGCGGCTGGTGGCGATCCCCACCGACCAGGGCCGGGAGACGCCCGCGCAGGAACAGATGGCGGAATGGATGGCCCAGGCGGGCATGAACGTGGATGTCTGGGAGATCGACTTCGAGGAGCTGGCCGCCCACCCCCGCTTCAGCGTCGAGATCGAGCGCGGACGATCGCTGGGGGTGGTGGGTGCGCTCGGGCGCGGGGACGGCTCGCTCGGGGACACCGACCGCCGGGAGGGCCGAAGCCCCGCCCGTTCTCTCATCCTCAACGGGCACATCGACGTCGTTCCCGCTGGAGACGTGTCCAGGTGGACGGTCCCTCCCTGGCAGGGGACCATCCGCGACGGCAACCTGATGGGACGCGGCGCGCTGGACATGAAGGGGGCGCTCTGCTGCGGGCTGTACGCCGCCCGCGCGATCTCGGACGCCGGGGTGGAACTGGACGGGCAGCTTCTGCTCCAGAGCGTGATCGCCGAGGAAGACGGAGGCGCGGGCACCCTGGCCGCCATCCAGCGCGGCTACACGGCCGACGGCGCGGTGGTCATCGAGCCGACCTGCCTGTCGCTCGCCCCCGCCCAGGGTGGCGCCCTCAACTTCCGCATCCACGTGAGGGGACGCTCTGCACACGGCGCTCTGCGCACCGAGGGGGTCAGCGCCATCGATGGCTTCATCCCCATCTACCGGGCCCTGCAGGCGCTCGAGGCGCGGCGCAACTCAGGGGTAGCGGACCCGCTCTTCGCCCATTACGAGGTGCCCTTCCCCCTCTGCGTGGGCACGTTACGCGCGGGCGAGTGGGCCTCGAACGTGCCGGAGAGCCTCTGCTTCGAGGGCCGTTACGGCGTCGCCGTGGGGGAAGAACCCGCCGAAGCGCGGGCGATGTTCGAGGACGCGGTCGCCGCCGCGGCCCGTTCCGACCCCTGGCTGCAACGATACCCGCCGGAGGTGGAGTGGTGGGGTGGGCAGTTCCATCCGGCGGCCACGGACCCGTCCGACGCCATCGTGCGCACGGTCGCGGACGCCTTCCGGGACATCGAGGGACGCGAGCCCCGCATCGAAGGGATGCCCTACGGGGCCGACATGCAGCTGCTGGTGAACGTGGGCCACACCCCCACAGTGATGTTCGGCCCCGGGGACGTGCGCAACGCCCATCGTCCCGACGAATGGGTGCCGATCTCCGAACTCGAGACCGTCACGCGAACCCTCGCCCTGACGGCGCTGCGTTTCTGCGGGCACGGGAGTTGACGGCTCGGGAGCCGACGCTCCGGCTCCGACTGGCATCCGTCCATTCGGTGTCGCTCAGCCCTTCTCCAGATCGATCGCCGCCCCGATCGCCTTCGTGTACCACTCGAGCGTCTCGATGAAGCGGGCGAATGCCTTCTCGTACCTCTCCTCCCGCGGCTCCCCGTCGTCGTCGAAGCTCCGGCTCACGGTCGTGACGGCCATGTGCGCCACCGGGAGAGCCTTGAGGCGAAGGAAGAGCAGTTGCAGGTGGTTGTGGACCTGGACACCGCCGAAGGCGCCGACCGAGAGCGTGACGATGCCCACCGGCTTCCGCTCCCACTCGCCGTATATGTAGTCGAGCGCGTTCTTCAGAACACCGGGCATGGAGCCATTGTACTCTGGACTGACGATCACCACGGCATCGGCCTCGCGAATCGCTTCCGAGAACGGGACCAGTCCGGGCGGCGGATCGTCCCGGCGGTAGAGGCGCTCCTCCATGATCGGGAGGTCGAAGTCGGCGAGGTCGAGAAGCGGGGACTCGGCCCCGGCGCGCCCCAGCCGGTCGCTGGCGAATCGGGCCACCTTGATCGACTGGCGGCCCCTGCGCACCGAGCCCACGAGTACGGGGATTCGCAGCGGGTCGTTCATGAAGCGGCCTCCGGCCGGATGAGGGCTCCCGGGGTCGAATGTCTCACTCCGCCCAGATGTCCCCAACCGTGAACCCCTCCGGGAAGGGGTCGGTGTCGTCGACGACGTATTGGGCGATTCCAGTGATCCACGCGGTGCCGCTCAGGGTGGGCACGACCGCGGGGATTCCACCTACCTCGGTCTCCTCGATCAGCTCGCCCGTCCACACGGTGCCGATGATGCTCTCGTGGCGGAACTCCTCGCCAAGCGCCAGTTCCCCCTTCGCGTGCATCACCGCCATTTTCGCGCAGGTCCCGGTGCCGCACGGGGAGCGGTCCAGACAGCCCTTCCAGCTCTCGGACCGGTCCCAGCTCGGCCTGCCCGTGGAGACCGTGACCGCGTTGCGCCGGTGAGCATCGCCCAGGGGAGGCCCGGAGAGCTGTGAAATCGATACGCCCCCGATCTCCGGAGTCAGAGGATGCACGACGGAGAGCTGCTCGGAGGCGGCCACCCGCAGCATCTCGCCCACCCGCGTGATCTGCCCGCCGTTCCCGGGCAAGAGTTCGATGCCGAACTGATCGGCGTCCGCGATGACGTAGAACATCCCGCCGAACCCGACATCCACGGTGACGTCGCCGAATCCGGGCAGGTCCACCACCGCGTCCAGGTGGACCGCGAAGGCGGGCACGTTGCGGAAGGTGACGCTGGTGACCTTGCCCCCGCTGACCTCGGCGCGCACCCGGATGAGCCCGGCCGGCGCTTCGAGAAGCAACTCCGTCACCGGCTCCTGCGAGGGCACCATCCCCGTCTCGATGAGGACGGTCGCCACGCAGATGGTGTTGCTCCCGGACATGGGCGGGTACTCCGTGTGCTCCATGATGACGTAGCCCGCGTCCGCCTCGGGGTGCGTGGGCGGCAGGATGACGTTGCAGCAGAGCGCCGGGTACCCGCGTGGCTCGCGCAGCATGCGCCGCCGCAGGCCGTCGCCGTGGCGCTCCAGCCACTGCGCCTTTTCGAACATCGACGTGCCCGGGACGTCCATTACGCCGCCGACGATGACCCTGCCGGGCTCGCCGCCGGCGTGGGCATCGACCGCGGTCACCATCTTCGATACGCGCATGTGCTTCTCCGTGACTTGCGGTGGGAGGGTCGGACTCCCGGGACCCGGTCAGGGCTTCTTTGGCGGTGACATGTAGGGATCGGTCGCGCTCGCGGGCGGAGGAGGCGTGAGCAGGCTCACCGCCACCATCAGGAAAGCCGAAACCAGGAAGCCCGGCAGCACCGGGTCGATCGCGTCCGCCGGCCCCCACCCCTCCCAGGCGAGCGCGGTGGTCACGCCCCCGACCATGGCGGCGGCCGCCCCTTCCCGGGTCGCCCGCCGCCAGTAGACCCCCACCACGACCGGGATGAAGAAGCTCGACGCCATCAGCGCGGTGAAGAGCAGCACGATGAACTGGACCAGCTCGCCCTCCCCCACCCCGCTCAGGAGCAGCACCACCGGGATGGTCCCCACCACCAGAATGCCCACCCGGTCCACCCACAGCCGCCGGCCCGGCGGGGCGTCGGGTCGGAACAGCCCCTGGTAGATGTCGTAGGAGAGCGCCGACCCCGCGACCAGCAGGAGCGAGTCCACGGTGGACATCATGGCCGCCGTAATGGCCGCCAGCAGGATCGCGCCCAGCGTCGCCGGAAGCACGGCCGTGGCGAGCATCGGCATGGCCAGGTCGCCGGTCGGCAGATTGGGGAAGAGCACCACCGCCGCCAGCGAGAGCACGAAGACCAGCAGGTTCAGCGTGGTCACCGCAATGATGGTGAGCAGGATGCCCCGGCGGATGGTGCGCATGTCGCGCATGGCGTAGAGGCGGATGAGCTTCTCGGGGGTCGCCACTCCGCCCAGGAGGAACGAGAGCCCCATGGTGAAGAGCAACAGCGCGGGCATCGCCTCCCAACTGAAGGTCAGCGGGTTCACCGCCTCCACGTAGGTGAACAGCGGCTCCACCCCGCCCACCTGGCGGATCGCGAGCGGCACCGCGCAGATCGCGCCCAGCACCATGATGATGAGCTGCAGCAGGTCCGTATACACCACCGCGATCATCCCGCCGATCACCGTGTAGGCCAGCAGGATCGCCGTGAACCCCACCATCCCCCAGCTCACGGGCACGCCGAATACGATGTTGGCGATCAGCCCACCCGCTACGATCTGCGCCTGGACGTACACCACCGTGGCGATGAGGATGATGACCGCCGCGAGCGCGCGGACGCCCTTCGAGTAGTAGCGCGTCTCGATGAAGGCGGGCAGGGTGAGTTGCTTCACGCGCGTGAAGCGCGGCGCGAGCACCGCCGCCATGAACCAGTAGGCGAGCGGGAGGGCCAGCACGAGCCACCCGAACGACCACCCCGCCACGTACATCACCCCGATGGTACCCACGAAGGTGCCCGCGCTGGTGTGGGTCGCGGCCATGGTCGCACCGCCCACCAGCCAGCCCAGCTTCCCCCCCGCGATCCAGTAGTCGGCCTCGCTGCGAGTGGCCCGGAGCGCGTACCACCCGATCGCGAACACGACCACGAAGTAGAGCAGGAAGGTGGAGAGCTGGACGTTCACCGGCGCCTCTCCTTCCGGTCCTCGCGCCACATCCAGGCCAGATAGCCCACCACGATCAGCGCGGAAACCAGGAAAAGCCCCCAGAAGACGAAGCCCGCGTCCAGGATCGCCCTCACCGCGCCCTCCTCACGAACCGCAGCCCCGCCATCCCGCACGCGATCACGACGATCAGCACCAGCAGCTCCAGAACCCCCGGCAGCGACAACCCGAGACTCCCTTCGGGACGGGCGCGCACCTGCACCACCGCCGGCAGCACCTGAAGGCTGGCCCGCGCCACCCCGGGAGTCCCGCCCCCGGTTGGCGTCACGGGAAAGATCTCGCGCGCCACCATCCCCTCGGGGAGCATGACTTCAGCCTGAAACATCCCCGGGGTGGCCTCCGCCGGCGCCCAGTCGACCGCAAGCATGGGCAGCGCGACGCGCACGCCCGCGCCGTCCTCCCGCACTGCATCCGTTACGCGGTAGCCCACGTCCAACGACACCTCTCCCGCGGACGGGACCCCGGCCGGAAGCTCGATTTCGCCCTCCAGCCGGGGCGCCCCGGTGCCCGTAAGACGAACCGGCAGGACTTCTCCCTCCACCTGCGCCGAGATCTCCTCCACGTTCGCGGGAGCAAACAGCAGCAGCGTGAACGGGACCGCACTCGTTCCGGGATCCAGCTCCACCCGGTAGTTCATCGAGACGAGCGCGGCTCCGGTCTCGCGCGCATCGGCCGACACCTCCACCCGGATCACCTGCCCGCCCTCCTGGCCCGCCGCCGGCCCCGCGCCCAGGGCCGCGGCCAGCACCGCGGCCGCGGCAACCGGTCCCCCCCTCAGGGCCATACCTCGCTCAGCACCCTCAAGGTGTTGCCCCCCATCACCTTGCCGATGTCCTCGTCGGAATAGCCCTCCCGCACCAGCCAGCGCAGGATGTTGTGCGACGCCTCCGTGGGGTTCTCCACCCCCTTCACGTACTCCACCTCGTCGAAGGGCGGATTCTTCTTCGGGCCCTCGTCGGCCGCCGCCGAGCGCGACTCCTTGATCGACAGGTTGGCGGCGTAGACGTGGTGCAGCCCCACGTGGTCCCCGTAGACGGAGTCGGGGCCGAAGCTCACATGGTCGATGCCCACCAGCGCCTTCACGTACTCGAAGTGCTCCATGAAGGCCTCGATCCCGTGCACTGTGTTATTGCGCGTGAGGGTAGTGTGCGGCGCCGCCTCGATCCCGATCACGCCGCCCCCGGCCGCGCACGCCTCCAGCACGTCGTCGGGCGCCAGCCGGTTCGACTCCCACAGCGCCCGCGCGCCGATGTGCGAGAGCACGATGGGATGCTCGCTCCACTCGATGGTGTCCAGCGTCGTGCGGTCGCCGCAGTGGGAGCAGTCGATCAGCATCCCAAGCTTGTTCATGCGGGCGACCGCGCGCCGCCCGAACATCGTCAAACCCCCGTCGCCGGGCTCCTTCAGCCCCGACCCCAGCGCGTTGGCCTCGCTGTAGGTGATCCCGAGCGCCCGCACGCCGAATCCGAAAAGCAGGTCGATGCGGTCGAGTTCGTTCTCGATCATGGCCGCGCCCTCCATCGACGCGATCCACCCGACCTTCCCCTCCTCGTGGGCCCGCAGGATGTCGCCCACCCCCCGGCAGTGGATCAGGAAGTCCTGGTGCGCCAGGTCGCACAGCCGCATACCGAAGTCGTGGAGCACGTCGTTCCACTTCCACCCCCCGTGCGACAGGATGGTGCAGATGCCGTCGAGCAGGTTGTCGAAGACGGCATCCCAGCACGAGTGCGCCAGGCCCTCGAACGCGGTCGCCATCCGCCCCGCGCGCACGTACGCCGGGGTCTCGCGCACATCCCGTGGAAACACGCCGGCGTGCTCGTGCATTGAAATCGTCACCAGTTCGGAGGCCAACCTGTCGGCCCGCGCCTCCTCTTCCCGCGAAAGCGGCACCAGGTACGGCTCCACGCGCCCGACCTGAGCGGCAAGCTCGAAAGGCGCGTAGTCGAAGCCGGGCTCGAGGTAGGAAAAGGACTCGTAGCCATCGTGTGCCTTGTTGGCGCCCATAAGCGCTCCCGGGGGTTGGGTAGGAACAGTGGGGTGTGGTTGTCGGGACCGTGCCCCGCGAGGTCGACGCGTCCGGCGGGACGGCATCGCGAGCCCACAACATGGAGCCTGCGCGGACAATGGGCCAGCCATTCCCCAAGGCGCGGCCAGCTATTGCGAACACCCTGCGCAGGGCGTATTTCAAGCGCGCGATACCGCGCCCTCCTTCGGGGCCGCCACATCCCACTCGCCCCTGGAATCCCTCCGAAGTGACTCGCTGGACCCGCCTCTCCCGCGCCATCGATCGGGTCAACAACCGAATCGGCCGATGGACCTCGTGGCTTTGCTTTCTGATGGTCGTCGTCACGGCCTACAACACCGCCGTCCGCTACCTGGGCGGCTACTTCGGTTTCAGGCTGAGCTCCAACTTCTACCTGGAGCTGCAGTGGTACCTCTTCAGCCTGCTCTTCCTGCTTGCCGCCGCGTCGGCGCTCTGCAAGGGCGAGCACGTACGGGTCGACATCCTCTACAGCCGGCTCTCGGCCAGGGCCCGCGCCTGGATCGATCTCCTCGGCACCATCGTGCTCATGATCCCCTTTTCGGCGGTTACGCTCTGGCTGTCCTGGCCCTCCATCCGAAACTCGTGGGCGGTGCGCGAGATCTCCTCCGATCCCGGGGGCCTCCCGCGCTATCCGCTCAGAACCTTCATTCTCATCTGCTTCCTCCTCCTCATCGTCCAGGGCATCTCGGAGATCATCAAGAAGCTTCGCGTCCTTCGCGGCCTGAGAATGGCCGGAAACGGTTCGGCCGAGGATGAGGCGGACGGCCCTCGGGTAACCGGAGGCATCGCCTAGATGGAGAACCTCCTTGCGCCGCTGATGTTCATCGGCGTCTTCGCGATGATCTTCCTGGGATACCCGGTGGCGTTCGCGCTGGGCGGCACCTCCCTCATCTTCGCCTTCATCGGCATCTCCATGGGGCTCTTCGAGTGGGGACTGATGTACGCCCTGCCCCAACGCATCTTCGGGGTGATGTCGAACCTGGTGCTGGTGGCGATCCCCTTCTTCATCTTCATGGGGGTGGTACTGGAGAAGTCGCGGCTGGCAGAGGACCTCCTCACCACCATCGGCAAGCTCTTCGGGACGCTGCGCGGCGGGCTGGCGCTGGCGGTGGTGTTCGTGGGCGCGATGCTGGCGGCGGCGACGGGCGTGGTGGGAGCCTCGGTGGTGGCGATGGGGCTCATCTCGCTCCCCATCATGCTGCGCTACGGCTACTCGAAGACGCTCTCCACCGGGGTGATTCTCGCCTCGGGCACCCTGGGCCAGATCATCCCGCCCAGCGTCGTGCTGATCGTCCTGGCCGACCAGCTGGGCATCTCCGTGGGCGACCTCTTCCTGGGCGCGCTGATCCCGGGGCTCTCGCTGGCCGGCATGTACGCGATCTACGTGGGGCTGGTCGCCAAGGTGAGCCCCGCGTCCGCGCCCGCGCTTCCCCCCGAGGTGCGCGACGCCGCGGGATGGAAGCTGGCCCGCCAGGTCCTCACCGTGCTGATGCCGCCGCTGGTGCTGATCCTGCTCGTGCTGGGCAGCATCTTCGCCGGGATCGCCACCCCCACCGAAGCGGGAGCGGTGGGGGCGGTGGGCGCCATCGGGCTTGCCGCCGTCAACCGGCGCCTGTCGTGGAGGGTGCTCCGGGAGGCCAGCGAGTACACCACCTCGCTCACCGCCATGGTGATGTTCATCCTGGTGGGCTCGACCGCCTTCGCGCTGGTCTTCCGCGGCCTCAACGGCGACCTCTGGATCGAGCACCTGCTCACCACCCTGCCGGGCGGGCGCATCGGCCTGCTGATCGTGGCCAACCTGGCGATCTTCGTGCTCGGCTTCTTCCTCGACTTCTTCGAGATCGCCTTCATCATCATCCCGCTGCTCGCCCCGGCGGCCGCCCTGCTGGACATCGATCTGGTCTGGTTCGGGGTGATGATCGGGATGAACATCCAGACCTCGTTCCTGACCCCGCCCTTCGGCTTCGCCCTCTTCTACCTGAGGGGCGTGGCTCCACCCGAAGTGCGAACATCGGAGATGTACCGGGCGGTCATCCCCTTCATCGTGATCCAGCTCATCGGGCTGGTGCTGATCATGACCTTCCCGGAGATGGTCACGGGCCTGGTGAACCGATAACTACTGGTATCTACTGATATCTTCTGTCAATAACGACGGAAGTCAGCAGGCACGCTTCGTCAGGAAGCTCGAAAGTGGTCGAGTGGTCCGACGGGTTCACAGACCGCCGTCCGGTGCCCCGCTTCGCCCGCCGCGGGGGCGTAGCCTGCAACCTCGATAGGCCTCTGACGCTCGGCAATCGAGGTCGCGGATATCGTACCAATCGATACCCCGAGGCGCGATTCCGTCGGGTCCCGGTTGCCGTTCCACCAACACCGCCAGAGTGTTCTCGAAGAGGTCGAAGCCCATGGCGCGGTCAAGCACTCTGACGGAGCCGGCGTACTCGGTCCCGATCCAGATTTCGAAGTAGGAGAAGGTGTGGCGGTCAAGCGTGGTTGCGACCCACAACCGGTCCCTTGAATCAAACACCAGCGCGTGCGGAGCGTTGAACCACCGCCTGGGCTCCTCTCGGAATGCCTCGACGTAGGGCTCGGCCGCCGATCTCGGCATGGGCATCCTGCCTCCCAGCCTCGTCAGCCCCTCGGCGAAAGCCTCGACATCTCGATCACTGGGGAGTTCTTCACGATAAGCTGGGGACCTGACGACGGTGGCGGCGTCGGCGTCGCGGTCGTCAAGAAAGACCAACTCTCGGCGACATGCCCAGAACACGTAGCCGGCCCCCGGTCGAGGCACGCCGTTTTGCAGCCCGCCGCACTCGGTATCGGCAATCCCGTTCATGCCTCCGCGCTTCCACGTGACCTCTCCCGAGTTGATGCCCACCTCCAGGTAGATCCGCGGCAAGATCGAGTCTCCCGGAGAAAACGCCGTCATATCGATATCGAACCCGAATACGGTCGCCTCTCGAATTCCGTCGGCGAGGTACCCCGGAGGCAAGGTCACATCGGATACCCGGTCGCCCGTGGCGTTGAAGATGGTCAACCGGTTCAGCCTGCTGTCCACGACGCCCAGACGACCAGGAGAAACCCGGGCCACCAAACGCAGCCCGCGGAACTCCCCCGGGCCATCGCCCTCACGCCCGAACGTGGCGAGTTCCTCGCCTTCACGCCCGCGACAAACCACCCGATACTCGAACGAGTCGATTACGCAGGCGGTCTCCTCGTCAGCGAGG
Source organism: Gammaproteobacteria bacterium (assembly GCA_009840525.1). Classification (GTDB taxonomy): domain Bacteria; phylum Gemmatimonadota; class Gemmatimonadetes; order Longimicrobiales; family Gaopeijiaceae; genus BD2-11. The sequence goes on along the minus strand of VXNP01000111.1, from coordinate 3,336 downwards.
GCGATGCGCCGGCTGACGCTCAGTGGTGCCGGGGACGCCGCCGAGGGAGACAGGGCGAGCGGCGCGGGAATGGCGTTGTGTGCCGGTTCGTTCCGGCAGGTGGTGGCGGCGAGCACCGACATCGCCGCCACCACCCAATAGCTGCGAAACACCCGGCAGTGGCCGCCAGCGACAGCCCGCCGCAAGAGGTGTCCAGGCAGTCTTCGAAGAACTCCGTCCGCCCCTAGGCGTTCTGCCCGAAGGCCGCGCTGGCGTAGGCCCACTCCGCGCGGCCGAACCACTCGAACGCCTCCGTACGGAAGGCCGACCAGTGGTCGTACACGCGCCGGTAGGTGGCGTCGGCCGCAGCCCGCTCCTCCAGGATCTCCTGCGAAGCCACGCGCGACACTTCCATGATCTCGGGAGAGAAGGCGCGCAACTGGACCCCGCCCTCGACGAGGCGCCGGAGGGCGGCCGGATTCCTGGAGTCGTACGTGGTCTCGACGCCGTGCGCGGCCGAGCGCACCGCCACCCGAAAGGCCTCCTGGTACGTGGAGGGAATCGAGTTCCACGCGTCCCGGTTGACCTGGAAGGTGGTCGAGGGTCCGGGCTCCCACCAGCCGGGGTAGTAGTAGAAGCGGGCGGCGTTCTGGAAGCCGAGCTTCTCGTCGTCGTAGGGCCCGACCCACTCGGTGGCGTCGATCGCGCCCCGCTCGAGCGCCGGATAGATCTCCTGCGCGGCGAGGTTCTGGACGGTCACGCCCAGCCGGTCCATGACCTCGGCACCCAGCCCGGGGATGCGCATCTTGAGCCCGTTCAAGTCCGCCGGGGTGTTGATCTCGCGGCGGAACCAGCCACCCATCTGCGCACCCGTGTTGCCGGCAGGCAGGGGGATGATGTTGAAGTCGGAGAAGATCTCGCTGATGAGCTCGAGCCCGCCCGCGTCGTACAGCCAGGCGTGCTGCTGGCGGGAGGTGAGGCCGAAGGGCACGCAGGTGTCGAAGGCGAGCACCGGCGCCTTGCCCGTGTAGTAGTAGCTCGGGCTGTGGCCCACCTGGACGGTGCCCTGCTGCACCGCGTCCATCACCTCGAACGCCGGCACCAGCTCGTTCGCCTCGTAGACGCGAAGCTGGAAGCGCCCGTCGGTCATCGCCGAAAGCGACTCCCCGGCGCGGGTGGCGGTGTCGAAGATGGCGTCCACGGTGCGCGGATAGCTGGACGCCAGGCGCCAGCGCACGTTCGGGTTGGTGATCACCGCGGGCGCGCCGCCACCCGCGGTTTCCTGCTCCGCGCCGCCGCACGAGGCGGCCAGCACCCCGGCCGCCGCAGCCCCGACAGCCGCCTTGCCGAGGAAAGCCCTTCTCTCCAGGGTCGGCGCCGCTTCCGCCGGGTTGCCGCCCTCGTGATCCGCCGCCGCTACCTCTGCGCCCGGCCGGCCGCCTTCGACCGTCCCGCTCCGGGAGTCCTTGTCCATGGGTACCCGATCCTTTGTGGTTCTGCGTGTTTCGACTGCGCGCTCCGGGCGGCTTCCCGCCTCCGGAGCACGCGCAAAGCTAGCCAGAAGTCATGCGGGACGCACCGTTTTCCCGGGCCCCGCCGGCTCGGGCCGCATCGTATCTCTCCTCAGCGCCGCTCCTCGGCCACGACCGACGACGCGATCACCATCCCCAGGAACTCGTCGATGGCGCCGCCCTGGATCCAGCGCGCCACCACCACCAGGTCATTCTCGCGATCGACGTAGACCAGGTTCGTGCCCGCGCCCCGGTGGCTGAACGACGACTCGGGCGTGCTGGAATACGAGCGCTGGCCGGTGTTCAGGAAGAAGTTCATGAAGCCGTACATCTCGTTGACCGAACCCGGGGTCTCGGCCATGTCCAGCCATTCCTCGGAGAGCAACTGTTCGCCGTCCCAGTTGCCCTTGTGGAGGGTGAAGTAGCCGAACCGGGCCTGGTCCTCGGCGCTCAGGTTCATCCCGCCGCCCCAGTGGGTTCCTCCGCTCACCGACTGCATCATCTCGCCGTCGACGTTCACCCACGAGTTCTCGTAGCCGTACCAGCGCCAGGTGTTGGAGGCGCCGATGGGATCCATGATGTGCTCACGCAGCACCTGCGGCAGGGGCCGGCGCCAGACCTGGAGCGCCGCCAGCGCGAGCAGGTTCACCCGCACGTCGTTGTACTTGTAGGCCGTGCCGGGGTCGTTGCGCGGGCGGTTGCGGTTGGCCGCGACATCGCGCCCGGGCCGGTCGCCCCAGTCGGGCTTGCCCCAGAGCGTGCCCTCCCAGTCGCTGGTCTGCCTCAGCAGATGATCCCAGGTGATCCTCTGGTTGTGCTCGGAGTCGAAGAGCGATACCGGCGTCGGCACGCCCCGCCCGTCAGCCTCCATGCCGGGCTCGCCGTCGCCCACCGGCAGAATCAGCGGCGGCATGTACTCGTGCACCGCGTCGTTGACGTCGCGGATGAGCCCCCGGTCCCACGCCAGGCCCACGGTGGACGACAGAAAGCTCTTGGCGACGCTGAACGTCGGATCGACGCGCTTCGTCTCGCCCCATTCGGCGACGATGTAGCCGTCCTTCACGACGATGCCGCTCTGCGGACCCCGCACCTTGAGCGGGCCGATGGCCTCGTCGAAGGGCTCGGTGTTCCAGCTGAGCGCGTGCGCCACCTCCAGATCGCGCGGCGCCGTGCTCTCGCTCGCGATCGCGAAATCGACCGCCTGCTGCAGGAGTTCCGGGTTCATGCCCATCGACTCCGGGGACCTGCGCTCCCAGTCGCCCGGCGGGGGGAAGTAGTCCTGCGCTTGCAGGCCAGCCGATCCCAGCAGGAAGGCTGCGGCGGCGATGGCGGTGAGAAGGGTGGACGTGACCGGCTTGGGCCGCTGTGATGCCTTCATGGGAATCACCTCGTTCGGGGGCGAGAGATCGATGGATGGCGCCGAGGAGACGTTCGCTCGTCGGTGACGATATGATACGTCCCCGCGCGCGGGTCAGGCCACCTCGCCCACCTGGTGCCCCAGCTCCCTCAGTTCGGCGACGATCTCCGCGACGTGCTCGCGTCCGCGGGTCTCGATCTCCATCTCGATGCTGACGTGGCCCACGGAGATGTCCCCGAAGGCCCGGGTGTGTTCGATGTGGAGCACGTTGGCCCCGTGGATGGCGACCACGGCGGTGACCTCGTTCAGGTAGCCCGGCCGGTCGCGCACCACCACCGAGAGGCGCGCGAGGCGCCCGTCCGCCCACAGTCCCCGGTCGATGATCTTCGAGGCCACGTTCATGTCGATGTTGCCCCCGGAGAGGATGCACACGGTGACGTCGGCGGGACCCGGGCGGACCTTCTCGCCCAGAATCGCCGCCACCCCTAC
>VXNP01000149.1 GCA_009840525.1 Gammaproteobacteria bacterium | reverse complement strand
CCCCACCCACCTACCTTTTTTTTTTGACAGCACACCTCTCTTATCTCCCTTTCACTTAGGTGTCGTGGTGGCTGTTTGTTTTTAGGCCCGGGGGCCGGGAGACGGCCTGGTTCGTCGACTATCGCACGAACGCCTACGCGCTCGACGTAACCACCGGAACCATCGTTTGGAAGTACAAGGTCGGCTGGCATTCCACCTCGAACACCACGGGGAGTCCCGCCCTATACGACGGCCGGCTCTTCGTCCCCGTCTCCTCACTGGAGGTCGCCGTCGCGGGCGACCCCCGCTACGAGTGCTGCACCGCCTCCGGAGCGGTGGCCGCTCTCGACGCAATGACGGGCGATGTTCTGTGGTACCATCGCGTCATTCCCGACTACCCCGAGGAAGCGGGAACGAATGACATCGGCACGCCGCTTTGGGCTCCGTCGGGCGCGCCGGTGTGGTCCAGCCCCACCGTCGATACGGCACGCGGACTCGTTTACGCGGGGACCGGGGAAAACTATACCCGGCCCACCACCGCAAGCAGCGACGCGATCATCGCGATCGACATCGACACCGGAGAGCTGGTGTGGTCGTTCCAGGCGACCCCGGACGACGCCTTCACCATGGCCTGCACATCGGCCACGGCTCGCCAGAACTGTCCCGACCCCCCGGGTCCGGACTTCGATTTCGGCATGTCGCCCATTCTCGTCAAGCGGACCGACGGCAGGGAGATCCTTGTGGCCGGCCAGAAGTCCGGGGTGGTCTGGGCGCTCGATCCCGACGACGCGGGAGCCGTGCTCTGGTCGACGAGGGTGGGCAAGGGAAGCGTGCTCGGAGGAATTCACTGGGGCATGGCGACCGACGGCCGGTACGCCTACGCGCCCAACGCGGACCGGGACGTGGTAGTCGTGGACCTGAATCCCGAACTGGCCCCGGCGCCGGGGATGTACGCCCTGGACCTGACCACCGGCGAGATCGTCTGGAGCGTTCCGGCCCCGGAGGAGGCGTGCGAGGGCAAGCGAAGGTGCTACCCCGCCTTCTCCGCGGCGCCCGCGGCGATTCCGGGCGTTGTCTTCTCCGGGGGCCTGGACGGACACATGCGGGCCTACGCGGCGGAGGACGGACGGGTCCTGTGGGACTTCGACACGACCGAAGTCACAGAGACCTCCAACGGCGTGCAGGGCCGAGGCGGGGCCATCGACGGCCCGGGTCCGGTGATCGCGGGCGGCATGCTGTTCACCAACAGCGGCTACGCCCCGTTCGGCCAGATGCCCGGCAACCTGCTGCTGGCGTTCGGAGTCCGGTGACTGGCCCCGCCATGCCCGTGATCGGAGGACGGGAATGACTCGATGCGGAAGGTTGGTCCTGCCGTTGCCGGCGGCCATGGCCGTGCTGATATCGGCCTGCGCCGGGAGCGACGGCATCCCCCGGACGGCGTCCGGCACGCCCGACATGAACGGCTTGTGGCAGGCCCTCGGGAACGCCCACTGGGACATCGAGCCGCACGCGGCCCGCCCGGCGCTCGCCATGCAGCCCGGCCCGGTGGTTCCCGTCCCGGCGAACGAGGTCCTCGCCCTGGGCGCCGTCGGATCCGTCCCCTCCGGCTACGGCGTCGTGGAAGGAAGCGAGATCCCCTACCTGCCCGAGGCGCTCGCGCTGCGCAACGAGAACCGGGAGAGGTGGCTCGAGCGCGATCCCGAGATCAGGTGCTACCTCCCGGGCGTGCCGCGCGCCACCTACATGCCCTTCCCCTTCCGCATCTTCCAGAGCGAGAGCAGGTTTTTTATCGCCTACGAGTACGCGGGCGCAATGCGCGACATCTACCTTGAGGATCCGGGACCGCCGCAGGTGGATTCCTGGATGGGCCAGTCCCACGGCCGCTGGGAGGACGACACCTTCGTGGTCGAGGTGACCGGCTTCAACGGCCGGACGTGGCTCGATCGTGCGGGAAATCACCATGGACCCAGCCTCAGGGTCACGGAGCGCTATACGATGACCGGCCCGGACCACATCCTGTACGAGGCGGAGCTCGATGACCCGGAGACGTTCTCCCGCCTCTGGACCATTCGCATGCCGCTGTATCGCAACATCGACCCGAACGCGCGCCTAGGACAGTTCAAGTGCGTTGAGTTCGTCGAGGAGCTGATGTATGGACATCTGCGCAGGAACCCGCTCCCGCGCTAGAACGAGACGCGGTCTGGTGGTGCTGGCCGCGACGCTGGCCCTGATATCCGACCCGTCTCTGCTCGCCCCTTCCCTCAGCGCCCAGCAGCCGGAGCGCCCATCGACAAACTGGACGATGCCGCGCACGCCCGACGGACACCCCGACCTGCAGGGCAACTGGACCAACGCCACGGTCACCCCGATCCAACGGCCCGAGGGGCAGGGTCCGGTCTTCACCCGAGAGGAAGTGGCGCGGATCGAAGGGCGCGTCCTCGAGTCGCGTGCGGAAGGCTACGCCGACAGCGACCCCGACCGGGAAGCCCCGCCCGTCGGTGGAGTGTTTACGGGCAACGCCCGCTTCGACGCGGCGACGGGCGGCACGGGCGGATACAACGCTTTCTATATCGACGCCGGCGAGCGCGTCGCGATCTTCAACGGCGAACCAAGGACTTCCCTGATCGTCGACCCGCCCGACGGACGAGTCCCCGGGCTGAGCGAGGAGGGCCGCGAGCGCGTCACGGAGCGCCGGCGGCTGGCTCAGCGGTTCGGCGCCTACGACAACCCGGAGAATCGGCCGCTCGGCGAGCGCTGCATCATGTCGTTCGGCTCGAACGCCGGGCCGCCGATGCTCCCCAACTACTTCTACAACAACAACTACACGATCGTGCAGACGCCGGACCACGTGATGATCATGACCGAGATGGTCCACGATGTCCGCATCATACGGCTCGGTGAGCCACGGCGGCTGCCCGCCCATATCCGCCCGTGGATGGGCGATTCGTGGGGCCGCTGGGAGGGAGACACCCTTGTCGTGGAGACCACCAACCTCCACCCCAACCAAGCCCTGCAGGGCCTCCCGCCCTCGGCGGAGATGAGGGTGGTCGAGCGCTTCACGCTGGCGGACGAGCACACGATCAACTACGAATTCACCGTCGATGATCCGCCCATGTTCTCCCGGACCTGGAGCGGCCAAGTGCCGTTCACGCGGCTCGACGGGCTCGTCTACGAATACGCCTGCCACGAGGCCAACTATTCGCTCGAGAACGTGCTTCGCGGCGCGCGGGCGCAGGAACGGAGGTAGTGAGATGCGCGGGATGAATGCAGCGCCGTTCGGGGCGGCGGTCGTCGCACTGGGAGCGGTGGTCGTCACGCTGGTGGCGGCCGTCGCGGCGCCGCTGATCGCCCACCATGCCTTCGGCGCCGAATTCGACCGCAACGCGCCGATCAGGCTGCAGGGCCGGATCGTGAGGCTGGAATGGGTGAACCCCCACACCTGGATTCACCTGGAGATCGAGAACGAGGACGGAGCCGCCGAAGTCTGGGCCGTGGAGGGAGGAACCCCCAACGTGCTGCTCAGGCGGGGGCTGCGCAGGGACTGCCTGCAGCCCGGCACCGAGATCATCGTGGACGGCTACCAGGCCAAGGACCACTCCCTCAGGCGCGCCAACGGACGCGACGTGACCTTCACCGACGGCAGCAAGATCTTCCTGGGTTCGTCGGGGACGGGCGCGCCCTACGATGAAGACCTGATCAGGGCCCGGCGGGAACGGGGACGCTGTTAGCGCCGATCCGCGCGGCATCCCCATCTACGAAAACCCGATCCACCTCCCCGCCGCCGCCACGGTGAACCACAGGGCCAGCGAGACTGCGCCCACGATGCGGCCGGTCGCGCCGGGTGCGTCCGTTTCCCGACGCGCCACCCGCTCCCGCACCGCGAAGGTGAAGGTCAGCGCCACCGGCAGCGTACAGATCTTCACCCAGAACGAAGTGTTGTAGTAGGCCCTGATGGCCTCGGAGAGGAAGAGCGGCACGCCGGTGGCGACCATGAGCACCAGGCTGCCGACCAGCCACGGACGCGCGTTGCGCGCGAGCCGGGCCACCGGCTGGGAAGTGAGGCCCAGGCCGAGCAGCCGGAGATCCACAACCACCAGCGCGCCCCCGAGCACGCAGAGCCCGATCAGGTGCACCGCTTCGAGGACGGGGAAGGCCCACACCGATTCGGCGACCGCCCGGCCGAGCGCCGTCGACTCGCACCAGCGGAAGAACGGCTCGAGCACGGTCGCCTACTCCGCTCCCGCGGCGCCCACGCCACACCCCGCCATCCGGTTCACCCACGCCGGCTGCGGCTGAAGATCGCAGTCGAACCAGTTGTAGGCGATCAGGCGGCCCGCGATCACGACGACCGCCCAGGCCGTGAGCGACACCGCGCCGGCAATCCGTGCTGAACGCGGGGGCGTTGCGTCCTCGTCCCAGTCGCCCGCGCTACGGTGCACACCGGCGTGGAAGATCGCCGCGTTGGCGCCGGCCAGCACCAGCACGACGACTTTCGCCCGGAAGAAGATGTTGTGGTAGTACCGGAGCGGCTGCGAGTAGAAGAGGAGGAGGCCCGTCGCCGTCATGATGACGAAGCCGATGCGCGTCCACGGAAGCAGCCGCCCGGTGAACGCCGTAGCGGGCACCTTGCGGAAGGCGATGCCGGTGAGGCGCAGGTCCATCATGACGGTGGTGCCGACGAAGAGGCCGAGCGTGAGGACGTGGGTCGATTCCACCAGGGGCCACACATACAGCGACTCCAGCAGAGCCACGCTCCAGGACGTCTCGCCGAGCCAGCCCAGAAAGCGCTCGATCACGGGGCGCGCCGGATCAAGGGACTCCCGGGTCCGCGGCGTAGGAGGGGCGCAGGGTCTCGGCGGCGTAGACGGCATGGCATCCGGTGCAGACGAGATACACCTCGCCGCCGACCTCGAAGACGGCATCGGGATCCCGGGCCCGGGCCGCCTCGACCGCGCGTCTTCCCATCTCGATCATGGCGCGCGACATCGCCCTCCAGTGGTCCCGGCCCTGGGCGCGATCCTCAAGCAACAGGAGGTTGCCGGACTCCGCCAGCACAAAGGCCGCGTTTTCCACAGCCTCCCATTCCGCGGCGCCGACGGGCTCGATGTGGTGCGTGCCCTCCTCGTCCATGATCACGCCCACGGCGTCCCAGTACACCTCCGCCGCCGGCTCGATGACCGACAGCATGAGCTGGCGCGAGTCGGCCACCGCGGCGAAGGGAGATGGCTCAGGCGTGTCGGTACAACCGAGCGGGGCGAGCAGGGTCAGTGCGAAAATCGAGCCGGGCGTCTTCATGGCCCGGAAACTTGCCCGGGCGGTACGGTCGCGAAAGGGGAGCGTCACGTTCATGTTGTCCCGCATGGCAATCCGGCCCGCCCGGGACCCACACCCACACCGAACGGGAAACCCGCATGAAGCTCACGCCGAACAGTGGGCCGAGCGCCGAGCCGCGTTCCCTTTCCATCGCTCTGCTCCTCGCGCTGGCCGGGACCGTCCTGGCCCCTTCCGTCGGATCCGGCCAACAGTGGACCACCGCCGAGCCCGAGGAAGTCGGCATGTCCAGCGAGGTGCTCGCCCGCATCCCGCCAACCATGCAGAGGTTGATCGACGGCGCCGGAACGGCGGGAATCATGACCCTGGTATCCCGCAGGGGCGAGATCGTGCACTGGAACGCACAGGGTTGGCGCATCCGCGAAGAGGACCCCCTCGAGCCCGACGACATCTTCCGCATCTATTCCATGACCAAGCCCGTCACGAGCGTCGCGGCCTTGATCCTCGTCGAGGACGAGCTTCTGGCGCTGGACGACGAACTCGGGAGCGTCCTCCCGGACTTCGCCGGCGTCCAGGTCTACGAGAACGGAGGAACCCGGCCGCCCAGCCGACCCATCCTCGTCCGCGATCTGCTCCTGCACACGTCGGGGCTCACCTACGGATTCTTCGGCGACAGCCCCGTCGACTCGATGTACAACCGCGAGCTGAACGCCCTCCCCGAAGGCGCCGGCGGCGACCTGGAAGAGCGGATCGCCACCATCGCGTCGCTGCCCCTGATCGACGATCCCGGCGCGCGCTGGAACTACAGCGTGTCCACGGACGTGCTCGGCCGCGTCGTGGAGGTGGTATCGGGCCAGTCGCTGAGCAACTTCTTCCGCGAGCGCATTTTCGAGCCGCTGGGCATGGACGACACAGGGTTTCGCGTTCCGGCCGCCAAGCTCGATCGCTTCGCTGCGATGTACCTCCGCAGCGGCGACGGCCTCAGCCCGGCGGGGACTCCCGGCGAAGGCCCCTTCACCCGTCCCCCGATCTGGCTCTCCGGCGGCGGCGGCCTGGTTTCGACGGCCGGCGACTACCTCCGCTTCTGCCGAATGCTGCTGGGCGAGGGCGAACTCGACGGCGTAAGACTCCTGCGGCCCGAGACGATCCGCCTCATGACCGCCAACCACCTGCCTGACGAGATGATTCCCATCCTGGGCCTGGACGACCAGGGGTTCGGTCTCGGCTTCGCCGTCTCGGTCGGAGCAAACGCGGGAAGCTACTGGTGGTCGGGCATTGCCAACACGTACTTCTGGGTGGATCCCCGCGAGGAGATCGTCGCAATGGCGTGGACGCAGCTTCAGCCCTACGGCGCGGCACCGCTGGATCGCCTTCTGAGACCGCTCGTGTACGAGGCCATCATCGCGCGAGACTGACGGACGCGAACGCGCGCCACGCTAGAACACGATCTGCGCGCGGGCCCCGACTGCGATCTCCATCTCCGCGAACCAGCCCTGCGGCACCTCCAGCGCGAACATGGCCGGGCCGGAGGACGTGTGCAGACTGGTGGTCTGGGGCTCCATCTGCTGGATGTCGATGATGCGGGCATTCGCGTCCAGGTAGGCGATGTCCAGCGGGATAAAGGTGTCCTGCATCCAGAAGGATCGGACCTCTTCGTCCTCGAACAGGAAGATCATCCCGGCGCCTGGCGCGAGATAGTCGCGGTCCTTGAGGCCCTGGCTGCGTTGATCCGGCGTGCGCGCGATCTCGGCGACCACCGTATCCGTGCCGAAGATCACCCAGGCAAGATCGCGGCCGGGTCCCGCCGGCACGACGGTCTCGGACGCCTCGGGCCCCGACTGCGCATCGCCCTCGGAGCCGTTCGAGCGACAGCCCAGGAGCGGCAGCGCCAGGAGGAGGAAGAGGAGAGGCAGGTGGCCGGGACGCGACGGCCGGCTCCTGCGCCGGTTGCAATCTGGAACACGGGCGGGTAAGAACATCGATTGCCTGCCGAGGGTGGGAGGATCGTCGTATCCGGCGCGGGCGGGCGTTTCGCCCTCCGGGGGGCGACGATGGACGGACGTTTCCATCGATTCGCCTGCAATGATAACTTACGGGTGTCTCCGAGGAAGGGTCCCGATCTTCCCTAGACCGCGCCGGAACCCAGGAAACGCATGCTCGACCCGGAGCTCCTCGACATCCTCGTCTGCCCCGAAACGCGCACCCCCTTGCGCATGGCCGGCGACGATCTGTTGAGGGCGCTCAACCGGTCCGTCGCAGGGGGCGCGGTCCGCAACCGGCGCGGCGACCTCCTTACCGATCCGGTCACGGCGGGCCTGGTCCGGGAGGACGGCGCGGTCCTGTACCCCATACGCGACGGCATCCCCATCATGCTCATCGACGAGGCCATCGCCGTCGACAACCTCTGACGCATCGACCTCTGACGCATCGGTCGAACTGCAGCCATCGCGCCTGGAGAACCCGGACCATCTCATGTCCCTGATCGGTTTCCACCGCTTTCTCATCTACTCGGGCATCACCTTCTGCCTGGCCTTCTCGGGCTACGAGTTCGTCCAGTACTCCCGCTCGTCCTCCCTCGGCGATCTCCTGCTCGGGATCGTCTTCCTGACGCTGGGCATCCTGCTCGCCTACTACCTGTCGCGGCTGGCCGACTTTCTCGCGGGCAAGAGGCGGTAACGCCGTCACCTGATCCGCCCAGGGGACCGCGTCCGCGGGATCTTGCGTCTCGCGGAGGTCCCGCGGCCGTCGTACTCTTCAGGGAAGCCGGTCAGGCCGTTGTTGTCCGGCAACTCAGGGAATCCAGGGGAGGAACGACCCATGCGCGGCTTCACTTTTCCGCTCGCCATCCTGCTCGCGATCGTCGCCCACCCCTGCCCGACCGCCGCCCAGTCCTTCGACCTGCTGATTCGAGGGGGACGGGTGCTGGACGGGACCGGCAATCCCGCGTTCGTCGCGGATGTGGGCGTTGCCGGAGGCGAGATCGTCGCGGTGGGCGATCTGGCCGGTGCGAGCGCGACCCGCGAGATCGACGCCACCGGGCTCCACGTCACGCCCGGCTTCATCGACATGCACTCGCATGCCGACCGCAGCCTGTTCAGCGGCGGCATCGAGATCCGCAGGGCATCGAACCTCGTTGCCCAGGGGATCACGACCGTCGTGTTCGGGCCGGACGGACGAAATCCCGTTTGGCCCCTGGAAGCCGAGATCGCGGGGTACGAGAACGGGGGCACGGCGCTGAACGTGGTTCCGATGGTCGGCCACGCCACGGTTCGCACCGTCGCGATGGGCGACGACTACGAGCGCCACGCGACTCCGGAGGAGATCGCGGTGATGGTCGCCGAGGTCCGCCAGGGGATGGAAGCCGGAGCCTGGGGGCTGGGCGCCGGACCCGAGTACCGGCCCGGGCGCTTCTCCACGACCGAGGAGATCATCGCCCTGGCGCACGTCGTCGCCGACTACGACGGCTTCTACTACTCCCACCAGCGCAGCCAGTCCCCGCTTCCGCTGTGGCTCACCCCGAGCATCGTGGGCGAGTACACGCCGCCTCCGACCTGGCCGCGGGGCTGGAGGCTCACGGCCACCGACGGCATGGGCGAGACCATTCGCATCGGGCGCGAAACCGGCATCCGCGTGGTGGGCACCCACATCAAGGCGAAAGGTCCGACCACCTGGGGCCAGTCGGCGACCGACGTGGCCGCGATCAATCGTGCCCGCGACGAGGGCATCCAGGTCTACCTCGACCAGTACCCCTACGAGACCTTCGGCGGTGGTTCAGCGGAGGTGATTCCGGCGTGGTACTATGCGCCGCTGGGCGAGAGCCGCGCCGGCGGGCTGGACGACCCGAAGTGGCGGGTCATCCACAGCGAGCTCTTCGCGAACTACAAGGACAACCTTCGCCGCTATCTGGATGACCCCCAACTGCACCGCGAGATGGTCGCGGACATCGAGTACATGCTCGACCTCCAGGGCGGGGCCGACCGGCACGTTATCGTCATCTCGCCCCAGGACGAGTCACTCGTCGGGCGCACCCTCGCGGAGGTGGCCAAGGCCAACGGGCGGACGCCGGTGGAGCAGCTCATCCGGTTCGCGCTCGACAGCGAGCCAACGCTTCGCTCGGGCGTCCGCTTCCGTCCCCTGGCGGGAAGCCCGGAGGACGTCGAGCGTTACATGCGCCAGGACTTTACCGCGACCGGCACCGACGGAGGCATCGTCCCCAACCCGGCTCCCGGCCAGCATCCCCGCTACTACGGGACGTATCCGCACAAGATCGCCACCTACGTCCGCGACAAGGGCACCATCACGCTGCCGTTCTTCGTGCGCTCCTCGACCGGCCTGCCCGCGCAGATCATCGGGCTCCCCGACCGCGGGTATATCCGTCCGGGACAGAAGGCCGACCTGGTCGCCTTCGACTATCCGGGGGTGCAGGACCACGCCACGATCCTTGACCCGGGCGGCCGAAACGAGGGCATCGAGTACGTGTTCGTGAACGGCGAGGCGGTGGTCGACGGAGGCGAACTGACAGGGGCCCTCCCCGGCCGGGTGCTGCGGCGCGACGAGGTGCGCGGACGGTAAACCCCCTTCAGGCCGTCCTGTCCATCGGGTTCGCGGCGAAGGCGGCGCGCAGCTTCGGGTGCTTGCGCCACAGGTAGTACCCCATCCCGCCTGCCGCCAGCACGTTCGCGAACGCGATCGACGTCCAGGCCAGGGGACCCAGCAGGAACTCCGCCCCGAGCGCGATGAAGCCCATGAAGGCGGCCTCGAAGGCGACGAACAGGAGCACGGCCCCGAGCAGAAGCGGCGGCACTTCCTCCGCCTGCGTAAGGACGGCCGACGCGACCACGCCCATCACTGCGAACGCGCCCAGGTGCACGGCGGAATAACCCACCACCGCCCCCATGTGGATCGAGACGGCGTCGAGGTCCGTGACCCCGAGGAACAGGGCCGAGCCCAGGGCGCTGGGCGTGAAGAACGGCTGGCCCGAAACCGCGTCGAAGATCAGGAACCACACCGCCACGACGGCCGCGCCGATCAGGCCCGCGACGATCCCCTCCGTCAGGATGTGCTGGCGGCGCATGATCGACCACCAACTGACCTCCGGCGCCGCCCCCATCATGTGCAGGTAGCCGACCAGCGTCACCCCCGCGATCAGATTGCCGGTCAGATACTCCAGCCAGCCCAGGCTCTCGACGATGTCCACTCCGGTAACCGCAACGCTGGCAAAGAACACCAACTCATACAGCACGAACCCGACGATCAGCCCCGCCAGCACGCCGGGCACCGCCCTGATCCTGCCCAGCAGCCAGGCTACCGCCACCCCGGCCAGGGCGAAGAGCGCCAGGTGAATCACGGAGTACAGCACGATGTTGCCCGGAGTCACGACAATCGTGTCACGGCCCAGGAGGGCGGCTTCCAGGAACGCCGGTGTGCGGAAGGGCTGGCCCTGCGACGCGTCGATGGCCAGAAACCACAGCGCCATCGCAACGGCGCCGAGCATGCCCGACAGGGCTCCCGGATAGAAGAATCGCTTCACGAACATGGACCGCCTCCTTCAGTTGGGCCGGAGGGAACCGGCGTCCCCGAACGCGCGACATAGCCCATGGCTATCCGTGACGTTGGGCCCGGGAGCCCCGGTGCCGCAAGAGCAGCCAGGGCCGCTCATCCACCAGAAAGCCCTGACCGCGCCGCATCGGGCACGGTCAGGGCTTCTTGGAACGTCGCAAAAGAGGCGAAGCGGCGGGCTCGGCCAGCCGCCTGCCCCGCCGTCAGCCGATCAGAACTCCGTCAGCACGGCGATCACCAGAATCACCGCCAGCGGCAATGGGCTGGCGGCCAGAATCCAGAGCCGCTTGGGCTCCCACTTCAGGTGCATGTAGTAGATCGCCACCAGCAGGGCCTTCCAGAGCGCCATGAGGATCAGCCCCGTGGCCAGCAGCCACTGCGGAAGGGCGAGGAACGCGTACCCCACCTCGGCCATCGTCAGAACGAACAGTATGAACCAGATCAGGAAGTATCTGGGCTCTTCGCCGTTGCCTGCCATCCCGATGTCTCCTTGGTTCCAGGCGGCCGCCGCCGCTCAATGATCAGATGAGGTATACGATCGTGAACAGAATGATCCACACCAGGTCTACGAAGTGCCAGTAGAGACCCATGATCTCCACCCCCCCGTAGTTGTCCGCAGAGTACTTGCCCTGCCACGCCCGGTACAGGACGAACCACATGCACAGGATCCCGATGGTGACGTGCGTTCCGTGGAATCCCGTCATCGTGTAGAAGGTGGCTCCGTACAGGGCGGCCCCCTCGATCTCGTGGGCCACGCCGTACAGCTCCGCCATGGGAACGAATCCCTCCTGGGCCAGGATGATGTACTCGTACACCTGGACCCCGACGAAGAAGGTGCCGAGGAGAATCGTCACCAGGAGCCAGAACTTCAGCCCCTTCTGGTCACCCTGCGTGATCGCGGCGTACGCCTTGACCATCGACACGCTCGAGCAGATCAGAACGAAGGTGTTGAAGGCCGTGAGCGGCACGTTCAGCACCGCCCCGGGCTCGGCGAAATGATCCGGGTGGGCGAATCGCAGGATGATGTAGGACCCGATCAGGGCCGTGAAGAACATCACTTCCGACAGCAGGAAGATCCACATTCCCAGCTTTACGTTGTAGACCATCATCCCGGGCATGGGATGCCGGTCGGCTGTCGATGCGGCTGGTTGGCTCATGCGTCAGTTATCTCCTGAATCGGGTCTAGTCCGCGACCGGCTGGGGTTCGAGAGCGGGCGCGGCGGTCTCGCTCGGCGGCGGCGTGTCCTGCAGCCAGTAGTCCTCTTCCACATCGGGCGCGGAGTACTCGTAGGGCCCGCGGTAGACGATGGGCACCAGCTCGAAGTTCCCGTGCGGCGGCGGCGATGGCACCGTCCACTCCAGCGAGTTGGCGTGCCACGGGTTGTTCCCGGCCTTTTTCCCCTTCCAGATGCTGATGATGAAGTTGAGGGCATAGATCGCCTGAACCGCCACCAGCGCGAAGACGCACACCGTGATGAACTGGTTGATGGGCTGCAGGGGCTGCAGGAACTCGTACTGCGTGGGGTCGTAGATGCGCCGCATGTGTCCCTGGATCCCGATCGAGTGCATGGGCCAGAACACCAGGTTGTAGAGGATCAGCGTGAGCCAGAAGTGGATCCTGCCCCATTTCTCGTTCATGAGGCGGCCGAACATCTTCGGATACCAGAAGGTGACGCCGGCGAAGATCGCAAACAGGCTGCCGCCGAAGAGCACGTAGTGGATGTGCGCCACGATGAAGTAGGTGTCGTGGATGTATACGTCGACCGGGGTCGAGGCCATGAACACGCCGGAGAGCCCGCCGATGATGAACATCGACACGAAGCCCAGGGCGTGCAGCATGGGGGTGTGCAAGTGGATGTTCCCCTTGTAGATGGTCCCCAGCCAGTTGAACACCTTGATGGCCGACGGTACCGCGATCACCATGGTCGTGATCATGAAGGTGGTGCCGAGCATCGGGTTCATCCCGCTCTGGAACATGTGGTGACCCCACACGATCCATGACAGGAAGGCGATGGAGACGATCGCCAGCACCATGGCGTGGTAGCCGAAGACGGGCTTGCGCGCGCCGTTGGCCAGCACGTCCGAGGTGATGCCCATGGCGGGCAGGATGAGGATGTAGACCTCCGGGTGCCCGAAGAACCAGAACAGGTGCTGCCAGAGCAGCGGCTCGCCGTCGCTGGCCGGCAGGAAGAACCCGGTTCCGATGGTCTGGTCGAAGAGCAGCATGATCAGCGCGCCCGCCAGGATCGGAATCGCCAGCAGGATCAGGATCGCGGTGATGAAGAGCGCCCAGGTGGCCAGCGGCATGCGGAACCAGGTCATCCCGGGTGCGCGCATGTTGATGATGGTCGTGATGTAGTTGACGGCGCCCGCGAGCGACGCGAAGCCCAGGATGGTGAGGCTGATCAGCCATAGCTGCTGCCCCAGGTAGACGCCGGTGTACTCACCGCTCGCGCTGAGCGGGGCATACGACGTCCATCCGGCGCCGGCCGCCCCCCCTTCCACCGCGAAGCTCACCAGCATCAGCAGCCCGGCCGGGAAGGCCATCCAGAACGACGCCATGTTGAGGCGCGGGAAGGCCATGTCGTCGGCGCCGATCTGGAGCGGGATCAGCAGGTTGCCGAAGACCCCCACCAGCAGCGGCATGATCGCGAAGAAGATCATGATGGTGCCGTGCATGGTGACCAGCGAGTTGTAGAACTCGGGCAGCATGATGGCGCCGGCGGGCGTGGGGGCCATCATCTCGTCGGGCAGCAGCATGCCACCGGGCATGGGCTCGCTCGGGAACCCCAGCTGCCACCGGATCATCGCTGCCAGCAACCCCCCTACGACCAGGAAGAACAGGCTCATCAGGAGGAACTGGATGGCGATGATCTTGTGGTCGGTCGAGAAGACGTAACGCCGAATCCACGGCATCTCGTGGGCGTGCGCGTGCGCGTCCATCTACTGGTCCTCCTGATCGTCGGCGTCGTCGGCGTCGTCGGCGTCCGCGCTCTGGGAGGCGACCCACGCATCGAACTCGGCCGCCTCGTACACGTTGAGGGTCCCGCCCATGGTCGTATGCAGATTACCGCAGAGTTCGGCGCATCCGATGGGATAGGCGCCCGCGGCGGTCGCCTCGAACCAGACGGTGATGTCCATTCCGGGAACGGCGTCCTGCTTCACCCGCATCTCCGGCAGGAAGAACGAGTGCAGCACGTCCTCGGACCGGAGGGTGATGTTGACGGCCTGGTTCACCGGGACATGCATGATGTTGATCGTCGAGATGTCGTCGGCGGTGCCGGTGACCCCGTCGGTGCCGGCGTAGGTGATCTCCCATTCGAACTGCTTCGCGTTGACGATGTAGTCGAGGGCGTCGGCGGGCACGCTGTCCGGGTTCTTCATCATGTTCCACGAGGGAATGCTGATGAAGGCCAGTGCGAGGACGGCGATGAAGGGAAGGGTCGTCCAGATGATCTCCGCCTTCGTCGACCCGTGGATGTAGGTGGCCTTCTGCCCCTCGCGCCGCCGGTAGCGGATGACGAAATAGACCAGGAGCGCCTCAGTGATCACGAAGACGACGCCCGTGACCCACAGGATCACGTAGTACAGAAAGTCGACGTCCGGCCCAAAGGTGGAAAAACTCTCGGGGAGCAACCAGCTCATGTTGGTGTTCTCCTGCTCGCTGCCGGGGGTGATGCAGGCCGGGCCGGGTACCCGGCCGCGTGCCGGACCGGCGCCCCTGCGGGGAGGCGCCGGCCCGTCCTCGGCAGCTTGTGTCTAATGGGTCTCGGAAGCGAGAGCGTGGGCTGCGTGGCCGTGCGGATCGATCGGCTCGCCCATCGGCACCACGGCGTTGGCGGCCATGGCTTCCGAGAAGGAGAAGCTCACCATCGCGGTCTCGCCGGTGGTGACGGTGACGTTGGCGGTCTGCGTGCCGTAGCGCTCGTGCCACGCCTCGACCACGTACTCACCGGGCGGGAGCATGCCCAGGTCGGCGCCTCCCTCCATGTCCGTGACCCCGTGGAAGGGATGGTCCAACACGCCCACGTAGGCGCTCATCCAGCCGTGCACGTCGCAGCGCACCGGGACCATCACCTCCGCCAGCGGGAAGCTGCGGTTGGTGTCCATGTTCACCGGCTGGCTGACGTTGAAGCCGCGGTTTTCGCTGGGCGAGGCGTTGATGTTGTGGGGCAGGCCGTCCGAGTTGCGGAAGGTGAGGTCCTGGCCCGCCTGCACGCCCACTACACGGGGCACGTAGCGGCAACCGACCTGGTCCATGACCACCGCGCCGCCCGGGGTGGGGAAGCTCATGCCGGCGTCGAGGCCTTCCCTGACGTAGACGAAGACATTGGCCAGGCCGCCGCCGTCGCCCACCACGACCTCCTCGGCCATCGGGGTATCGGTGTACCGGGCCGCGCAATCCGGCTCGGACGCCATGTCGATCGCGTCCATCTCGGGCGCCATGCCCTCGAACATCACCATCGCGTTGATGCCGCCCGCGGTCGCCATGTCGACGGGAGATGCCATCTCCTCGCCAGCGGCCTCTTCTTCCATGCCGCCGCCGGCCTCGCCGCCACCACCGCCGCCGCAACCGATCGCGAACACCGCAGCCGTCGCCATCACCATGGCCCGGCCGCATCCGAACAGGTCTCTCATTCCTTCCTCCGTGGTGCTATTGAACTTCGATGTCTACGCGTCGCCTTCATCCGGGCCCTCGGCGCCCTCCCGCTCGCGCCTCTGGGCCCGGGCCACAACCAGCACGCCCAGCCCGGCGGTCAGCAGCGTCGCAATCAGCGGCGCGACCACCACGGTGGCTGGCGTCGGTTCCTGCAGGAAAATGTAGTGCCATGAACTGATCGAACCCCGGGATCTCGACTCTCCGTTGTCGCCGTCCCACGCGGCGAAGCCGACCGGCACCGGCTCGCCGATACGGAACTGCAGATCGCCCGGATCCTCGTTCTCAAGAGTGCGGCGGAACATAACAGCCCAGCGCCCCTCCGAAAACGCCGCCTCCGACACGAGCGACTGGCTGGCGTTGCCCTGAGGCGCCATGGTGCCGAGCCCGCGCGCGTCCGCCTCCTGCGCGCCGTCCGCCGTGCTCTCCCAGTGCCACAGGTACACGGGCTCCAGCGGATCTCCCATGAGGAAATAGGGCTTGTCCATCCCCTCCGGGATCTCCATGGGGAACTGGAGGTACAGGCCGTCGGGTCTGGGACCCGGCTCCATGTCGCCCTCGGCGGGTCCCAGCGCCGACAGGACCTGGGCCTGGAAGGCCGCCCACGCGGTGTCGGGACTCTCGGAGTGGTCGCTCCAGGAGACGTGCACCGCGAGCTCACCGCCATCGTGCAGGGCGCGCACCCACAGCCCCGCCACCTGCGGCACGAACCAGCGCGGGCTCTCGATGATCTGCCCGCCCATCGGGATGTAGAACGCCTCGGCCGACTCCCACAGCGGGTCGTCGACGCCATCCGGCAGCGGCGCATCCTCCACCAGACCGGCCCGGATCACCTCGGTGATGCCCGGCGGGTCTTCGGGCGCGAAGCTGCGAACGTAGTGCGCGAGGTTCCACAGCTGTTCGTCGGTGATGACCCCGGCGTCGATCAGGTCGGTGAACGACGGCATCGGCGTCCCGTCCAGGCCGGTGCGCAGCCGCTGGTAGATGTCCTCCACCGTGCCGCCGCCGTTGAAGTACCAGTTCTCGGTCAGGTCCGCCGAGTAGGTGGGCATCCCCGCGTCGTCGACGAGCGTCGGCGAGGAGGTGCCGTCGCCCCTCCCGTCGATGCCGTGGCAGCGATTGCACTCGATGAGCTCGTATACCTCGCGACCGTCGGCGAGGGCTTCTTCGGTGGCGCGCGTCGGGCTGCTGAAGGTCAGCGGCGCGGGAGCCTCGCCGGCGGCGAAGAACCGGGAGAAGCTCTTGAGGTAGTCGACGAGCGCGAGTCGCTCTTCGAGGCTGAGCTCTTCCTCCCATCCGGGCATGGTCGTGCCCGGCATGCCCTCGTTGATGACGCGCATGATGTCGTCGTCGGTGGGAAGCTGCCCGCTGGCGGTGGTGCGGATCTGGTAGAGCGCCTGGGTGAAGTCGCGCGGGCGCGGCAGCATGTAGGTCGCCGCGTAGCCGTCACCGAGGCCTTCGTAGCCGTGGCAGGAGGCGCACCAGCGGTCGTAGACGTCGCGCCCGAGCGCGTTCTCTTCCTGGGCGGCGAGAGGGGCCGAAAGCGCGCACGTCATCGCCGCGGCGAATACGAAACCGGGTATCATCGCAGCCCGTGGACTGCTCGCTCGCGCCCGCATCAGTGCTCCTCCCCTTCGGCGCCCTCTTCCTCCCAGGTGCGCGGCTCCCAGCCGGTCTGTTCGTAGAGGTAGATGGTCACCTGCCAGATCTCTTCGGCGGTAAGCAGGTCCTCCCAGGCGGGCATCGCCGAGTCCCAGGGCGTGGCCTCGCGCGGCAGTCCGGGACCGCCCTTGGCGATGCGCCAGAAGACGAAGCTCTCGGTGAGCTGTACGATGGTGCCCGGGTCCTGGAAGCTGAGGGGCGCGGGGTTGAAGGCGCTCGCGAAGTGCCCCTGCCCGTCCAGCGCATCGCCGTGGCACGGCATGCAGTTCTGAACGTAGATCCTCTTGCCCTCCTCGTAGTGCTCCTCCAGGTCGCCCTCGTGCCGGAGCGGGTTCTCGAGCCCGTTGAGGACCATGGTCTCGCCGCGGAAGTCGATCTGTCCTGGGGGCGCCGGATGCACCGAACGCAGCGCGGCCGGGGCCGAGACCGTGGGCCGCACCCGGTCGAAGGTCATGAAGGCGACCAGAAGGGGAATGGTGACCATGAGCGCCGTGCGCAGGACCTTCTGGCGCGGATCGACCATGACCCGGTGGATGGGGGCCTTGAACTGCTTCCAGCGCTCCTCGGAGTCGCTGACCCAGATCAGCACGCCCACGACCACGGTCCCCATGTACTGCAGGACCACGGTGGCGGGCACCGGCGCGCTGGCGACACCGAAGAGGGGCGGCAGGAGCCAGATGCCCCATTCGAAGAGGACGTACGCCAGCACCACGACGATGGCCGCCTGGCCCAGCGGATGCTTCCAGGGCTTGGTGTTCATCGATTCTTCTCCCTCAAGGCGCGTCTCCTATCTCTGCGATGCGATGAACTGCACGATCGCCTCGAGTTCGGCCGCCGGGATGTTGCCGAAGATCGGGGGCATGATCCCGAGCATCGCCTCGAAATTCTCGGCCGCCGACGCGGTGGGATCGAGGATGGAGGTCCGGATTTCATCGGCGGTCAGGCGAGATCCCATGCCCTCGTAGGACGGCCCCAGCGGCGAGGGCCCGCTGATCGCGTGGCAGGTGGCGCAGGTGTACCGGGTCAGAAGCTCTTCCGGGTCGAGGGGCCCGGTCGGACCCAGCACCGGGGCGGCGGGCGCGCTCGCCACGACCCCGCCGGCGGGTGCCGCGCCGCCATCGTCCGCAAAATCCGCTCCCGTAACCGTGACCTCCCCTCCCAGGGATTGCAGATAGGCCACAATCGCCCAGATCTGCACGGAGGAGAGGGTGCGGCTCGCGTCCAGCATGATCGGCGCAAACCCCTCCACCAGGTACGCGTTGGGGTCTACCATGGACGTATGCAGGTACTGCTTGCAGTCCTCGCCCGGCACGCGGTTCGCGCAGCGCTCGCCGATGAGCCCGGTCCCCGCATGATCGGTGAGCAGGTTCGGGGCGCGCTCGCCCAGGCCGTGGCAGGCCGTGCAACCACCGCCGCCGTTGTACAGCTCCTCGCCCGCCGCGATCAGCTCCGCGGGGGTGACGTCGTCCGACAACACCAGGTCCTCGGGCACATCCGACTGGAGCTGCGGGATGGCGTTGGCGACCCAGGTGAACACGGCCAGGCAGCCGATCACAACGGCCAGGATACTCAGGTTGGTCTTTAGCATCTGCCTCCCCTATCCCTCGCTGGGTGCCGGCTGAAGGTCGCTCTGGATCCCGCCCGCGGCCGAGGTCCGGCCCGCTGACGATATCACGGGTTTCTCGGCCAGCGAGCCCAGCCAGAAGATGAAGGCCACCAGCCCGAAGAAGATGAGCACGCAGGCCGAGATGACCACGGACGAATAGCCCAGCGCCGGGGTCGCCGCCCAGGGGCTGGTGTCGCGAATGACCTCGAAGACGTGCCAGTGCTGGCGGATGCCGCTGCGCGCGAAGCCCATGAGGCCCATCAGCCAGGTGAAGGTCACCGCCAGGATGAAGAGCGCGTACTGCGAGCGCGCCGGCATCCGGCCCCACCGGATCGTGCCTCTCGAGGTGGCACCGCGCAGCATCAGCAGGTCGATGGTGATCACGCCGATGATGCACGCGAGCACCGTGAGCACCTGGTAGACCGAGAAGCCGATGCGCACGATGGTCGGCACCCTGTAGCCGTAGATCCCGTAGAACAGCACGACCGCCGAAGCAATGATGAAAATCGCGCCCTGCACGATCGTGCCGGTGCGCGCCCACGGCACCACCGGTTCCTTGTTTGCGCGCCGGTAGAGCAGGAACGACAGGAAGGTGGTCAGGATCATGAAGTTGACCGCCGTGTTCTTGCCGCTCATCAGCCCGAGGACGCTCAGGAAGGGGTGGTGCGTGCCGCCCATCGCCGCGAACTCCTCGCGGCTGGCGATCATGGTGTTGGGCGTCGCCCATACGATCACGCCCACGATGAGCACGGCGAGCATGTACTTCGTGTAGGGCATGAAGCGCTCCGCCCCGGGTATTCGGCCCATCCCCACCCACAGGTAATAGTTGCCGGCGAGGAACAGTATCCCGATCAGGAAGGCCTGGATGATCCACAGCCAGCTCATGAAGCCGCCCATCATGGTGATGCCCATCTGCTGGTTGAACTCGTAGATCTCGCGGCCCAGCCAGTAGCCCGCGAAGGGCAGAACGATGAGCGCGCCGATGGCGATCATGTTGCCCACGTAGCCCATCCAGTCGTAGTGCGCCCGCTCCTCGTCGCTCTTTGCGGCCAGGAAGCGGTACGCCGCGTAGGCGCCGACCACCGCCCCGCCGAACACGACGTTGGCGATCAGCCGGTGGATGTTGATCGGCATCCAGGTCGCGTTGGTGAGCGCCGTCCACAACTGGATCATCTGCGGAGCGGTGTCGACGGTGACGTCGGCCGGCGGGCTCATCATGTAGGTCAGCCAGCCGTTGGCGATAAACATGACGATCGTGCCCCACACGTTCAGGGCGATCCCCAGCCCCCAGTGGAACCACTTGGCGCGCCCCTTCTTCCAGCGGTCCCAGCCATAGTAGTACAGGTACAGCGTGAAGGACTCGAAGAAGAAGAGCCCCACGTAGATCCACATCGACAGGTTGAAGATCTGCGCGAGGTAGCTGAACAGGGTCGGGTAGATGGTGACCAGCAGGAAGAGCAGGATGCCGCCCCAGATGGCGGTGGCCGAGTACGCGACCAGCAGAAGCCGGGTGAACTCCTTGGACAGCTTGTCGTAGCGCTCGTCGCCGCCGAACATGCCGATGGCCTCGGTGACCACGGCGAACATGGGCACGCCCAGCACGAAGGCTGCGAAGAGCAGGTGCACCTGGGCCGCGATCCACACGGCCGCCCGCCCGCCGATGACCGGGAAGTCGCCGTAATCGCGCCCGGCGGGCACCTGGGCGAATGCGGGCTCCGCCATCACCAGGAGGGCCAGCGCACCCAGCAGAAGGATGGGTCCGGCGCCGGAGCGCCACGTCATACCAGGTTTCGGCACGTTTCTCTCCGAGGTCTTGTCAACTCCGGGGAACATCGTCCTCCTCCGGAGTCCCGTCGCGCGATGCGGCCGCGGACATCTGTTTGCGTAGGAAGAAAGGCAGCCGCCTGGAGAAATCAACCGGCATGCCGCGGCGCACCTCTGCCATGACGTCGGCGGTCACACTCGTGTACCCGCGCTTGCGCGCGAACGACTCAACGCGCTCGGACACCACCCCGCGCACGAAACTGGGCACCACGGACAGGCGTGCGCGCGCCTCTTCGGTCCAGGGAAGCCCCGGGGAGGTGTCGTCGCCGTACACGACCGCTCGCCGCGGCTCGATGACCGCCCGGTCACCGGCCGGATCGTAGGCACAGGAGTCGTCGGGGCCGAGCAGGTCGCCAGTCAGGGCGTGGGCGCGCGCGCGGCAGCCCCCGCACACCGAACGGTACTCGCAGCGCCCGCACCGCCCTCCCAGCTCCCCACCCCGCAGCCGGGTGAAGACGGGAGACGACTCCCACACCTGGCGGAAGGGGGTGGTGGTGAGGTCGCCCGCCACCACCGGGGTGTAGGGACAGGGCGTGACCTTGCCCTCCGGGGTGATGCGGCAGTAGTGGACGCCGCACGGGCAGCGGGTGCCGTAGTTGAGCAGCGGCGACTCCTCCCCGCCCTCGATCACGTGGCGCATGATCTGCGGCTGGCACTTGGAACGCACCATCATGCGGCCCCGGTACTTGCGCTCGAGTTCCACCAGTTCGGCCAGCACCGTCTCGTTCTCTTCCGGAGAGAGGCCCTGCATGCGCTCCCCGCGCCCGGTCGGAACCAGGAAGTACAGGTTGAACGAGACCGCGCCCCGGCTCTCCGCCCAGGCGGCGATCGAGGCGACCTCCGCCCGGTTGCCCCGGGTCACGCTGGTCTGGACGATGAAGTCCAGGCGGTGGGCGGCGAGCCGGTCCACCGCGGCCAGGGTGTCGGAGAGCGCCCCCGACCCGTGGCGGAAGCGGTCGTGGTAGGTGTCGACCAGCGAGTCCACGCTGACCGCGACCCCCTTCACCCCCGCCTCCATGAGCGACTCGATGCGGTGGTCGGTGAGGCGGGTGCCGTTGGTGCCCACCACCACGGTGGCCCCGCCGGCGCTCGCCCGGGCGGCGATCTCTTCCAGGTCGTCGCGCAGGAGGGGCTCCCCACCCGAGAGAATGAGCACCGGGTTCGGGTTGACCTCCAGAACCTGGTCGAGCACGCGATGACACTCCGCGGTGGACAACTCCGTGTCGGCCAGGTGCCACGCTCCGGCGGAGATGTAGCAGTGCGCGCACTCCAGGTTGCAGCGCCGGGTGAGATTCCACGCGATGATGTGCGGGAGACCCGGCGCCGCCCCCGAATCCGCCGATACGCCCTCCGCGACCCAGCGCAGGGAGGGAGTGGCGGAGGGCTCGGAGAAGCCGTCCCGCCCGACCGTGGGCAGAACGGGCGCGCGGAGACCGGCCATCAAGCCTCGTCTCGCCGCATGAACTGCTCGACGGCCGCCTTCGCGTCGGCGGGGCTGACGGTCTTGAAGTCGACGGGGCAGTCGTCCGCCTGCTCGGCCACGTCCCGGATCGGGCAACGAGTCACCCCGGACGCTTTGGCTTCCTCGATGAACTTGCGCATCTCGGGCGTCAGCCCGTCGACCCCCTCGGCGGCCGCCTTCAGCTGCTTGGTCTGCAGCTCCCGGAACATGACCAGCATGGTGTCGGTGTCGAAGGTGTCGGCCTCCATCATGGCCTGCTTGTTCTCGTCCATGACCCGCGTGGTGATGCGCCAGAAGTCGTGGTCGCGGGCGAAGCGCTCCACGGTGTTGCGGGCCAGGGGACGGGCGATGAGAGGCACTGCACCCAGCCGGTCGAAGGCCTCCTCGGTCCACACCACCGGGTCGGCGGCCGTGCGCGTTCGCTCATGGACATGCCCGGTGTAGGGGCACGTCACCTCGATGGTCGGGTTGGCGGACACCGCATCGGCGTCGCTGCCCTCTACCACCGTGCGCTTCATGGCCTCCGCCGCCTTCACTTCGGCCAGGGCGAGCTCCTCGGCCGTGCCGATCCCCATGATGAGCTGCATGTGGGTGGGCAGCAGCTTTGCGATCGCCTCGTCCAGCCACTTGCTGGTCACCATGGGCAGGGTGGCGCCGGTGTCGCGCCCGGGCTCCAGCACCGGGGGCTCGGCGCCGTTGGACCCGTTGGCCCGCGCGTCCGGGGCACCGTTCGCCCGCGCTCCATTGGCGCCGCCGGATCCGTTGGCGGAGGGCCGGGACGGATCCTCGCCCGGGCTCCAGTTCTCCAGCACGTATTCCTCCACCGCCTTGCGGGCGATGCCGAGCGCGAAGGGCGGGACCCGCAGGATCCGGACCTCCGCCTCCGGAGCCCACTCGAGCCCCATCTCGCCGTCTTCCTCGATCCACGGAATCTCCTCGGGACGCACGTCGGTGGTGCCGATGAGGAGGATGTTCGCGTTCGACTGCCTGAGCAGGTTGTGCGCCTGCGACCCCAGGTCCGTGCCCTCGATGCGGTGCGCCCCGTGGCGCGCGAGGATGAGCAGGCTGGGGTCGACTTCCTCGGCCCACTGCAGGATGACCTGGAAGGGCTTGCCGATGAGCACCTGGGCCTCGACTTCGACCTCCGGGTACTCCTCCGCCATGATGCGCGCCCGCTTCACGTTCGCCTGGGCGAGCTTCAGCAGGCCCTTGTCGATGATGTTGTTGTGAAGCTCCTCCTGCTCTTCGAACTTGAAGATCTTCGAGGCCTGCACCGAGAGCACGTCCTTGATGTTGCCGAAGACCGCATGATGGTATTCGACATCGAAGGATGAGCCCACGTAGAGCTTCGCCCCGTACTCAGACGCCATCTCCAGAGCGAGGCGCATGGCCTTGTAGCTGTACGCGGACCCGTCCACGCACACCATGAAGCTGCCCCCGGCGAGCGGCCGCTCGTTGCGCACCACGAGGGTGTCCTTCTCCACCTTCTGCAGCACGCGCGCCACCACGCCGCCGAGCTGCGAGTAGGGCTGATAGCCGATCCCGTGCGCCCCGATCACCATCAGGTCGTAGGCGCGGCCGCTCGATCCGGCCAGTTTCTCGTCGTGCTCCTCGTCCTCTGCGACGATGCGGCCGTCTTCGCCCAGGCGCACGTCGCTGCGCACCTTGTCGCCCCCGTCGTAGCTGGAGGCGATGTTGGGATCGAAGCCGATGAGGCTCGGCAGATGGCCCTCTCCCGAGTTCACCTCGCTCACCAGTTCTTCGTAGTTGATGCCCTCGAGAAGCTGGCGCGTGAGAGGCACGCCGGCGGCCCCGCACCGCTTGTCTACCTGGTCGAGGAAGGAGTCGGAGATGAGCTGCAGCCCCTTCTCGATCAGCTTGTCGTGGATCTTGCGCTGGCGCTTGATCTCCTTTTCCGTCTGGAACTGAGCGGGAAGCCCGGTCTCCAGCTGGCGGAAGCGGATGTCGTGCAGACGCGCGGCGTAGACGTGGTTTCCGGTGATCCTTCCGTCGGAATGCGAAGCGAACTCGATGGCGCGATCTACCGCCCAGTCCGACCAAGGCGAGTTGTCCACCGGCACGAAGATCTCACGGTACATGGCTGTCTCGATTCAAGGTTATCGAGGGACGAGGCGCTTGTGGTTCAGCCATGCGACGCTGGAGCGGCGGGTGCAGGAGGCCCATCCGAGGGGGCCCAGCGGGCTGGAAGCGGTCCACTTGGTTGGGCAAGTCAGGCAGGGCCAAGTCCCGAAGGCGGTCGCCGAAAAGGTCGGCGAACATAACATAAGCGGGCACCCGGGCCCGCTCATCAGATTTCATGTGTCGGCCCCCGCGGAGCCGGGCAAATAATACCGGAGATCGCTTGTCGATGTCAAACGCTGCGGAGGGGTCCGGCAACGGCGCATGAAGCGCAAGAATCCACCCCGGGGAATCGCCCCGCTGCCGCGTCAGAGATCCCATCCGGCGCGGGCCAGCATCCACAGATTGATGACGATGACGACGATGGCAGTGAGGTAGAACGCTGCGGGCAGCGCGGCGTCGGGTCCGGGCATGAACGCTCCCTCGATCATGCTCGGGAGACGCAGGGCGTGCAGCGCCCAGATCCCCCGGGCCAGCCACACGCTGCGCCGGAACCAGAGCCCCCAGAAGACGAGCGCCACGATCGCGGCGCCGAGCAGCAGCCAGAGCACGATGGGGCCCCGGATCGGGTTGACCAGCCCGTTGCGCCACATGGCGACGACGGCCGCCTCGTAGAGCAGCCCGACGTGCAGATACCAGAAGGCGGCCTGCCGGAACTTGCGGGCGCGCGCATCCCCGCTTCGTGCATCGGGGCCCTGGCTCTGCTCCTGCCCGGCCGCTCGCCCCTGAGCGAGGTCCCGGCTCGAATCGGTCACATTCCCTCCAGCCCCAGGTCCGAGCGCGCCGTGTCCATGACCGCGGGCGTCATGCGCTCGATGCCCCGTTCGCGGGCGTAGTCCGTATAGATGCGCTTCACCATGCCCCGCACGAAGGACGGCA
The DNA here is from genome assembly GCA_009840525.1 of Gammaproteobacteria bacterium. Lineage (GTDB taxonomy): Bacteria > Gemmatimonadota > Gemmatimonadetes > Longimicrobiales > Gaopeijiaceae > BD2-11. The sequence goes on along the minus strand of VXNP01000149.1, from coordinate 44,662 downwards.
CCCGGCCGAGCCGATCCACCGCCGCCGGGGTCCACTCGACCCGGACGGGACGGGCGGGAGCGGGGGGCTCCTCCTCCACGAAGGCGTCGTCGCGTCCTCCTTCCAGGTTGCCGCGCACCAGTTCCATCGGCTGTTCGGGCACCGTCCGGCCCCCGATCTCGATGCCCATGCTGCTCACCAACTGCGTCTCCATGGGGTTGGTGAGCATGGCGATCTCGCGGCCGCAAGCGGAACACTCGAACACCGCCGCCAGGGTGCCGTCTCCGGGCAACTGGCGCTCCGCGAAGGCCATGATGTGATCGCACTGGATGCAGAGGAACTTCATCGGGCCTGCTCCTCCCCGGCCTCTCCGGGTTCGGCGAGCCTCCGCGCCAGCACCCGGAAGGCGCGCGCGCTCGGCGAATCTTCGCTGGCGACCACGGAGGGAATCCCGCGGTCGGACGCTTCGCCCAGACGAGGATCGAAGGGAATCCGGCCCCAGGTCTCCAGACCGGTAGATGCGGCCAGACGGGCGACGCCGTCTCCGGGAAAGAGCGGATCCGAGTGACCGCAGCACGGACAGACGTACTCGGTCATGTTCGCCACCAGCCCCACGGTCGGGATTCCCTGCTCGCGCGCCAGACGCGCCGCCCGGGCCACCACCCGGCGGGACATCTCGGACGGAGTCGTCACCAGAAGCAGCGTCTCGAGCCCCGGCAGAAGCTGGAAGACGCGCTCCATCTTGTCGGTTCCCGGCGGCAGGTCCATCAGAAGGAAGTCGAGGTCACCCCAGGCCACATCCGACAGGAACTCGCGCACCGCCCCGGTCTCGATCGAACTCTGCCACAGGAAGCCGTCGCCGGAGGGCGCGCGCCAGCGCAGCGGAGCGTCGGCCTCGTTCTGCAGCAACTCCATCGACATCACCCGGACACCGCCCGCAGCCGGCGCCGGAACCACACCCTCCGCGCCGTCCACCAGCACTTCCCCGGACGCGCCCAGCATGCGGGCCAGCGACGGGCCGTTCAGGTCTGCGTCCAGCGCGCCGACCGTGCGGCCTTCCGCCGCCAGGGCGGCAGCCAGGTTGGCCGTCACGAGGCTCTTGCCCACTCCGCCCTTGCCGCTTCCGACGGCGACCAGGTTGCGAATCCCGGCCAGCCGGCGGTCGAGCCGGCGGCGCTGGCCCCGGATCTGATCGACGAGAAGGTCGCCCGTCAGCGACTCCACTTCGTGGTAGGTGCGGATCTTTCTCATGGTACCGGGACTGCCGAGTCGGTCAGGGCACGAGCTGCGTTCCGTCGGTATCGAGTACGGAAATCGCGTCCACGGGGCACTCGTCGCACGCGGCCAGCAGCGTCTCGCGGTCCACTTTGTCGATGCCCTCCCGGAAGGCCGCAATCCCCTCGTCATCCAGCTCGAACGCGGCATCCGCGGCCTCGATGCAGTCGCCGAAGCCCACGCAGAGGTCTCGGTCGATCCGGATCAGAAGATCTCCTGTCCGTCGCTCGTCAATGTCGCTCACGGGGATCCCGTCGCTGAAGTAGAGTCCTCGCCGGTGTCGGCCGGGACGGCTGAACATCTCCAGGGCCGCGAAACCGGGCAAGGTTGAAGGCGTGCCGTACCGATAACTATTATCATCTTCTGCCCGCCCGTTGCCACGGCAGGCTCGGAACCCGCCCGGGACGGATCGGCCCGGCACGACGCTTCAACCCCAGGGAGACAGTGGAACTCCTGGTATTCGGGACCAACCACAGGGTCGCCCCGGCTGCGGCCCGGGATCAGTTGGCGCTTTCCGACGAGGAGACGCGCGAGCTGCTCGGAACGCTCGTCGACGGCGCGGACGGCGACCGCGTGATTCGCGAGAGCGTGGTCCTGTCCACCTGCACGCGCACCGAGATCTTCGCCTGGACACGCGAGCCGGCCCGGGCCATCGAACTGATGCGTCACAGGCTGCGCGACGTGAAGGACAACGACGCCGTATCCACCTCGCGTCACACGTTCTCCCTCAGCGGGCGCGAAGGAGTGCATCACCTCCTCCGCGTGGCCGCCGGGCTCGATTCGCTCATGATCGGAGAGCCGCAGGTGCTGGGCCAGGTGCGCCAGGCTTACGCGCTGGCCGCGGAGGAGGGGGCCTGCGGGCCGTATCTGACCCGCCTGTTCCAGTCCGCCGTGCGCACGGGAAAGCGGGCGCGCGCAGAAACCGATATCGGCAAGGGATCGGCGTCGGTGGCGTTCGCCGCGGTGCGGCTGGCCACCAACATCCTCTCCGACCTGTCCGACCAGGCCGTGCTGGTGGTGGGCGCGGGACGCACCGGCGCTCAGGCCGCGCGCAACTTCGCCGCGAAACAACCCCGCAGCCTGACCATCGTCAACCGTTCCGCCGCACGCGCGCAGGCGGTCGCGGACGAATTCGGCGGGACCGCGCAGCCCTTCGACGAACTCCACGCCGCGCTGAAGCGGGCCAGCGTCGTGGTGACGGCGACCTCCGCCCCGAATCCGGTCATCACCGCCGCGACCCTCTGCGCCATCATGCGCGAGCGCGGCCGGAGGCCGCTGGTGATCATCGACATCGCCAACCCCAGGGATGTCGAATCCAGCGCCGGCCGCATTCCCAACGTCTTCCTGCGCGACCTGGACAGCCTGGGCGACATCGTGCAGGAGAACCTGATTCGCCGCAGCAAGCAGATTCCCCACGTCGAGCGCATCGTCGAGGAGGAGCTCCAGAACTTCGTCGACTGGTTCGACACGCTGCAGGTGGTTCCGGTGCTCCGGTCGCTGCGCGAGAGCTTCTACAGGATCGCGGACGAGGAAGTGCGCCGGCACCTGCCCGGGTTCGACGAATCGAACCGCGACCGCCTGGAGCGCTACACCCGCTCGCTGGTGGCCCGGCTTCTGCACCAGCCCACCTGCCACCTGCGCGAGCTCGACCTGGAGACCTCCGAGGGGGTTTCCAGTCTGGCGGCGGTCAAGGAGATCTTCCAGCTCAGGCCGGACGAGCCTGTGGAGTCCAACGGCGAGCACGCGCGCAACGGCGCCGGCTGAACGCCGCGACGGTCGGCCCTCCCGCAGAACGGCGGCATCCCGACGCATGGCCTATCCGCAGCACCGCCTCCGCCGCCTCCGGCAGTCGCCGGCCTGGCGCCGCCTGGTACGCGAGAGCGCGCTCCGGGTAGACGATCTCGTGTATCCGCTCTTCGTGGTGCCGGGCGAAGGACGGCGCCAGCCCGTGCCCAGCATGCCCGGCATCCACCGCTTCTCCCCGGGGCTGCTCGTGGAGGAAGCAGGGGCGGCCGTGGACGCGGGCGTGGGCGCCGTGCTGCTCTTCGGGGTTCCCGACCAGAAGGACGCGCTGGGCTCCGAAGCCTATGCGGAGAGCGGCCTGATACCGCGGGCGGTCCGTGAACTCAAGACGCGCTACCCCGATCTGCTGGTGTGGACCGACGTGTGCCTCTGCCAGTACACCGACCACGGCCACTGCGCCATCCTGTCGCCGGATGGCGCCATCGACGAAGAAGCCACCCTGCCCCTGCTCGCCCGGACGGCCGTCTCCCACGCCCGCGCCGGAGCGGACGCGGTGGCTCCGAGCGACATGCTGGACGGGCGCGTGGGCGTGATCCGCGCGGCCCTGGACGAGGCGGGCCACGGCTCGACCCCCATCGTGTCGTACGCGGCCAAGTACGCCTCGGCCTTCTACGGCCCCTTCCGCGACGCGGCCCACTCGGCGCCTTCGCACGGCGACCGCCGCACCCACCAGATGGATCCCGCCAACAGCGACGAGGCGCTGCGCGAGGTGCAGGCCGACCTGGAGGAGGGCGCGGACATCGTGATGGTGAAGCCGGCGGGCCCCTGCCTCGACGTGATCCGGCGGGTCAGGGACACCTTCCGCGCGCCCACCGCGGCCTACCAGGTGTCCGGCGAGTTCAGCATGATGCGCGCCGCGGGCGAACGCGGCTGGATCGACGAGAAGGCGGTGGCGCTGGAGAGCCTGGGCGCGATCAAGCGGGCGGGCGCGGACATCATCGTCACCTACTACGCCGTGGAGGCCGCACGCTGGCTGCGCGAAGACGCCTGAGGATCAGTCCCGAGAACCGGGTGCCGGCCGCGCTGATCGGCATCATCGTGGTCCTGGCCGTTGTGCTGGTGACCATGTCCTTCGGCCGGCCCATGGTCGAGGCCTACGTCCCGACGCCCCCGGACCCCTCCGAGGCCGGTGAGACGCTCGTCGGTCCCATCGACTACACCGTGGATGCCACTTCCACCGGCGCGTGGCAATTCTTCGACTTCTCGCGCGGCTCGGTGGTGGTGAACCCGGGACCTGCTGAGTGGGATCTGGCGTTTCGGCGCTTCCACATCATCGCCAACGGCGGCCCAGGCTTTTCCGGGGAAGGCGGGATCATCCGCCTGGAGGAGACCGACCTCGACGCGGTTTCGGAGCTGCCCGACGCACCTTACGTGGAGACCGCGGTGCGGCGCGACTCGGTCAACGCCGCCATCGAGCGCTGGTATGCCTACGGGTGGACGAGCCATCTCCTGACGCCGCACCCCGCCGTCTATGCGGTCCGGACGGCCGACGGCCGTTATGCCAAGCTGCAGTTGCGCGGATACTACTGCCCGGGCGCCCAGCCCGGATGCCTGACCTTCCGCTACGTCTACCAGGGGGCGGGCGGCCGCTCGGTGGAGACGCCTGCGGAGGCCGGCGAGGCCGTGAATCGCGAGCCGGACACCGGGGACCCATCCCGCGCAAGCGGCGAACGATGACACCCGACCCACCGACAGGCGCGAACGACCGGAGGCGGGAACTGCGCCGCGCGCTGCGGGAACGACTGGCACGGGGCATCTACGAGCGCGAGAAGGCACGCGACCCGACGCGGAGCAGGCGCCAGTCGTCGTGGGAGGACCTGAACGCGGGCCGCCGGGCAACGCGCCTGAACTATGCCGACGAATTACTCACCACCCTCGCGGGAGCTCTGGGCGTGGACTGGTCGACGGTCGAAGGCCTGGAGGCCTGCGCGGGCGCGGCACTTGCGCAGGGGGGGCGGGATCGCGAGACAGCCGCCGCCGGGACGCGGGAACTGGCCGAAGTGCTCGCGGCGCTGGTGCCGAGGCCGGCGGCCGGGCTGGGACGCAGCCGGGGCTCGTGATAAACTAAACGGACTAAGTCCAGTTAGTTCGACATTCGAACGCCGGGCTTCCAGCTCCTTCTCAGGCGATCCGCTGCTGCTTGCGCCTGAGGAAGTCCATCATGATGTACTGCCCCAGGGTGAGCGAACTCGTGAAGTAGGCCTTTCCGCGCGAGATCTCGGCCACTTCGCGCACGAAGCGCACAAGGTAGGGGTCGCGGGCCAGCATGAAGGTATTGATGTGGATGCCCGCGTTCCGGCACGCGGCCACCTCGCGGAACGTCCGCCGCAGAATCAGGCCGTCGGGGGCGCCCGAGTTCTTGTAGATGCGCCCGTTGGGCAGGGTCGCCGCGGAGGGCTTGCCGTCGGTGATCATGATGATCTGCATCATGTCCTTCTTCTGCGCCTTGAGCAGGCGGCGCGCGATCAGGAGGCCTTCCGCGGTGTTGGTGTGGAACGGCCCCACCTGGGCGCGCGCAAGCTGCGACAGCGGGATCTCCGTTGCCCGGTCGCCGAAGGTCACCACCTTGAGCACGTCGCCCGGAAACTGCGTGTGGATGAGGTGGGTCAGCGCCAGGGCGACCCGCTTGGCGGGACCGAAGCGGTCCTCGCCGTAGAGGATCATCGAGTGCGACACGTCGAGCATCAGTACCGTCGCGCAGGAGGACCGGTACTCCGTCTGGTGCACCATGAGGTCCTGGTAGTCGAGCTTGATGGGAATCGACAACCCCTCACGCTCAATCGCGCTCCGGAGGGTGGCGGGAATGTCCAGGTTCAGCACGTCTCCGTACTCGTAGGGGCGGCTCGCCGCGTCGGCCTCGACGCCGGTGGCAAGCTGCGGGGTCTCGTGGGAACCAAAGCTGGAGGTCCCGCTGGCCGAGAGCAGATTGCGCAGAGCGCGATATCCCAGAAAATCCATGCCCTTGCGCGTAAGTCCGAAGTTCACGCTGCGGGCCGCGTCCCTGGCCTCGTCGATATGCCCCTGACCAGTCATTTCCTCCGTGGGCGGCATGGCCTTGCCGCCTTCCAGGGTCAGGTAGCCTTCCTCCACGAGCTTCTGAACGATGTCGTCGATGAGCTGCGCGATCCGGCGCTGGACCTCCTCGTCGCCCTCGCCCTCGCCGCGGAGCTCCTCGAGCATCTCCGGGGTGAACTGCCCGCTCTCGATGAGGGCGTCGAGGATGGCTCTCTGCAAGGCATCGTAGGAACTCGTGTCCTCGGTCCCGGACCATCCCCAGTAGGGATGAAAGTGCGGGCCGCCGGCGAAGCCGCCGTCCATCAGGAAGTCGGTGAGGTGCTCGAGCAGGGCCTCGAGGTTCAGGGCGTCGAGCAGGCCGGGCCGGTACTTTGTGTAAGTCGTGAAGCGCATTGCCCTGCCCTCCCGGCGTGAGCGTCCGCTCGCGCCCGTCGCCGATCATCGCTAACGACCGCCGGCGCGGCCGGACATCCACAGGAGAATGGAAGCCATCCACGAAAGACTGCTCGCCTGGTTCGACGCGCACAAGCGGGACCTGCCCTGGCGAGGGGCCGGCGACCCCTACGCGGTGTGGATCTCGGAGGTCATGCTGCAGCAGACGCGAGCCGCCTTCGTGGCCCCCTACTACCGGCGCTGGATGGAGCGGTTCCCGGATGTCGGCACGCTCGCCGACGCCGACCTGGAAGAGGTGCTGCGGCTGTGGCGGGGGCTGGGGTACTACGCCCGCGCCCGCAACGCACACCGGTGCGCGCGGCAGGTGCGCGATGGCCATGGCGGTGAATTCCCGCCGTCGGCCGATCGCCTGATGGCCCTGCCGGGGATCGGGCCGTACACCGCCGCCGCGGTGGCCAGCATCGCCTTCGGGGAGGCGGTGCCGGCCGTGGACGGCAACGTGCGCCGGGTGGTGGCGCGGCTGTTCGACCTCGCCGATCCCTCTCTCTCGCAGGTGCGCGGCCTCGCGGCCGAGCTGATGGACACGGCCCGCCCCGGCGACTTCAACGAGGCGATGATGGAGCTGGGGGCCACGGTGTGCACGCCCCGGTCGCCGAAGTGTGGCGCATGCCCGCTGGCGGCGGCCTGCCGGGCGCGCGCGGCCGGCACGGTGGCGGAGCGGCCGCGACGGCGAAGGCGAGGGCCCGTGCCCACCCGGACCTGGGACGTGCAGGTCGCGGTCTCGCCGCGGGGCAGGACGCTGGTGGTGCGGCGCCCGCGCGAGGGGCTGCTGGGTGGGATGTGGGAGTTTCCGGCGGTGGAGGTGGAGGATGGCACTGACACGGGGGCACGACCGATGAGGGTCGCCGAGCCCGCCGCTGGCGGGGGCGAGGGCGGCGGGCGGGCCCCTGCGGCACGGTCGATGCAGGTCGCGGAGCCCGTGGTGGGGACGGTCGTGGAGCTGCCCCCGGTCACCCACCGGTTCTCGCACTTCACGGCGGTGTACCGGCCGCAGCGGGTCGAGGTGGCCGCGGAGTGGGGGGAGGCGGCGGGCCGCTGGGTCACCTCGTCAGAGCTGGCCGACCTGCCCCTTCCGGTCGCCCAGCAGCGCATCGCCCGGGCAGCAGGCTTCTGACGAGCACACCGCCCCGGACGTCGGCGCGACGGCTACACCGGGGTCGCGACGGTCAACGCGACCAGGGCGGCACGACCCGGTTCATGCGGGCATAGGCGATCGCCTGCCCCAGGTGCTCGTTCATGTGGGTCAGCAGCTGCAGCAACACCGCCCAGCTCTCCACTTCGCGCCCGTACAGCTCGGCGGGCTTCGCCAGGTCCGCATCGGACATCCCGTCCAGAATCCCGCGCACATGGTCCATCGAGGCCGCGAGGATGCGCACGGCCTGCTCCTTGGTGGTCACCCGCTCCTCGAGCGAAGCGTAGTCCACCCTCGCGGGCGCTTCGACCCCGAGATACATGTCCGGATACATGTAGTTGTAGCGGGCGACGTGCATGTACGCGGCAGCCACTGTGTAGACCCCCTCCATGGGCTGCCACGAGTACGACTCCGCCGGCATCGCCTCGGCAAGCGCCACCAGCTTCTCCGCCGACGCCTCGAACTGGCCCCGCAACTCTCCGCCGAATCCCGAAATCCCTTGAGCGCGCGCGGGCATCGCCAGCACCGCCACGGCGGCGAGCGTCAGCACGCCGCGGGCGAGAAGCATCCGACCCAGGCGACTGATGACCGGGGCCTTCGCGTTGAAGGAAACACGATTGGCACAACGCATGGTTCTTCTCCTGTTCGACTCAGCTCTGGGCCGGGAACGGCCCCGATTCCTTGAATCCCTGCCCCGGCGCGGGAGTGTCGTGGCGCGCTCGCCCATACCCTCCCCCATCGGTGCGGCTGATGCGCTTGCCGTCGACCAGCGCCTCCAGCACGAGTTCGCAGGCGGATGCCGTGTGACCCTCGCCGGCACCCTTTGTCGCGAGCCCGACATTCGAGAGCAGTTCCAGCAGGCCGGGCACGTTCTCGAATCCCTTGACGCACGCCTTCGCCCCGGCGTCGTTGGAGACCTGCAGCGCGCCCCCCTCTTCGAAGTATTCGACGATCGGTTCCACGTCGGCGCCGCCCGCACAGGTCTCGAAGACCTGCCCCACCGCCCGTGCGATCAGCTCGCGGGCGATGCGGTCGGGTCCGTGCAGCTCGCCCTCGTATTCCAGCTCCATCTTGCCGGTGATCGCGGGCCGGGCCGCGTAGATGTCGCTCACGCGCGGCACGACGGTCTTCTCCTTCAGGCGGAGCGCGCGGCGTTCCGCGCTGGCCACGGCGATCTCCAGCACCGAGATGGGCATGCGCTGGCTCACACCCGAGCGCTGGTCCACGCGCTTGTCGACCCGGGCCAGAAACGCGATCGACTCCACGACCTCGGCGATGAAGTCGGGAACCTCCACCGGAAGATCCCCCCGCTCGACCCACGACTCCTGTGCCGTGATCGCGCGTCCAACAGCGAGCGTTGCCGGGTAGTGGGTGCGCACTTCGGTCCCGATGCGGTCCTTGAGCGGCGTGATGATCTTGCCCCGCGCGGTGTAGTCCTCCGGGTTGGCGGTGAAGGCCAGCATGACGTCGAGCTGAAGGCGGATGGGATATCCCTTGATCTGCACATCCCCCTCCTGGAGGATGTTGAAGAGCCCCACCTGGATCTTTCCGGCCAGATCCGGAAGCTCGTTGATGGCGAAGATGCCGCGGTTGGCCCGGGGCAGAAGCCCGTAGTGGACCGTCAGCTCGTCGGCCAGGATGTGTCCCCCGCGGGCGGCCTTGATGGGATCCACGTCCCCGATCATGTCCGCGATGCTCACGTCCGGGGTCGCGAGCTTCTCCACGTACCGGCTCTCGCGCGGCACCCACGCCACCGGCGCGTCCTCGCCGTGCTCCTCGATCAGCAGCCGGCCGTAGCGCGACACCGGCTGGAAGGGCTCGTCGTTGATCTCGCTGCCGGCGAGAATCGGGATCTCCTCGTCCAAGAACTCCATCAGTTGACGCAGGATGCGGCTCTTGGCCTGGCCCCGGAGCCCGAGCAGGATGAAGTCGTGCCGCGCGAGTATTCCGTTCACGATCTGGGGAACCACGCTGTCGTCGTAGCCGAGGATGCCCGGGAACAGCTCCTCCTTGTTGCCGAGCTTGCGGACCAGGTTGGCCCTCATCTCGTCCTTCACGCTGCGGGGGCGATAGCCCGATTCGCGCAACTCCCGAACCGTGGCGGGTCGGCGATGGGTCATGTCTGTCGTGGGGGAGCGGGGGGTCGGATCGACGCCGTGACGACCGGCGCGGGATTGGCTAGGATGTAGCACTTCGGGAGGCCGGCTGCCCGGGGTCGGGCGGCGCTCTGGCCTCGACAGACTACCCCGCTCTCCGGGCCCGGATCCTGCGGGCCGGGCGCCGGCCCGATCGATGGCGCCCCCCGCCCGCACGGAGACCGGCAGCCCGCTCAGGAGTCCTTATGCCACAACCCCCGGTGTCCGTGCGACCGGCTGCCTGGCAGCCTGCGCTCCCCGTCGATCGCTTCATCGTGGAGGAACCTCCGGACGCCGAGGCGATCCCCCTCGACGTGGTGTTCGTGGGCGGAGGCCCGGCCGGGCTCGCCGGCGCGATACAGCTCGCGAAGCTGGCTCGGGCGGACGGCGAGGAGGGGGGCGATCTGGGCGAACTCGAGATCGGCGTGCTCGAGAAGGCCGGAGAGTTGGGCGAGCACTGCCTGTCCGGCGCCGTGGTCAACCCGCGCGCCTTCCGGGAACTCTTCCCCGAACTCTCCGACGGCGACTTCCCGTTCGCTCGCCCGGTTTCACGCGAAGCCGTTTACCTGCTTACGGGCGCGCGCGCGATCCGGCTGCCGACACCGCCCACGATGAGGAATCACGGCAACTTCGTGGGCTCGATCTGCGAGATGGTGCGGTGGCTGGGCGAGCGCGCGGAGGAATTGGGCGTGAACGTCTTCCCGGGCTTTCCCGTCGACTCGCTTCTCGTTGAGGGAACGCGCGTCGCGGGTGTGCGCACGACGCCGGCCGGCCTCGACCGGAAGGGGGCGCCAGGCGCGGGATACCAGCCGCCCATGGACATCTCGGCCACGGTCACGGTGCTCGCCGAAGGTACCCGCGGCCCGCTCACCCAGGCCTGGCTGGAGCGCGAGGGCATCGGTTCGCCCAACCCCCAGATCTACGCTCTCGGGGTGAAGGAGCTCTGGCGCACCCGCCAGCCCCTGGACCGCGTCGTGCACACCCTCGGATGGCCGCTCCCGCGCGACGCCTTCGGGGGCAGCTTCATGTATCCGCTCGCCGACGACCTGGTCGCGCTCGGGCTGGTCGTGGGGCTGGACTACCGCGATGCCTCGCTCGATGTGCACGAGCTGCTCCAGCAAATGAAGCTGCATCCGCTCTTTCGCCCGACGCTCGAGGGCGGCGAGATGCTGGAATGGGGCGCCAAAACCATCCCCGAAGGGGGCTACTACTCGATTCCGGAGCGTCGCCACGGGGAGGGCGTGGTGGTCTGCGGCGACGCGGCGGGTCTTGTGGACGTTCCCTCCCTCAAGGGCATTCACTACGCGATGCAGTCGGGCATCCATGCGGCCCGCGCCATCTTCGCCGAACTCAAGGGCGAGGGCGACGGCCTGGCGGGATTCAGCCGCGCCCTGGACGACTCATACGTGATGAAGGATCTGCGCCGCACCCGCAACCTTCGCCTGGCCTTCAAGAAGGGCTTCTGGGCGGGCGGGATCCGGGCGGGACTCATGACGGCGACGGGCGGCGCCTTTCCCGGGGCCCGCATCCCGGTAGCGGAAGACGTCGAGGAGGAGCGTCGCAGGGGCTCGGCCCCGGCCTTCAAGCCCGATGGCGAACTCACCTTCTCCAAGGTCGACGCGGTGTACAAGTCGGGGAACCAGACCCGCGACGACATCCCGAGCCATGTGCTTGCGGGCGACGCGGTCCCCCCGGAGGGAGCCGCATTCTACGCCCGCATGTGCCCGGCCGGGGTGTACGAGGAGGGCGAAGACGGCGACCTGGTGATCAACGCCCCCAACTGCGTGGATTGCAAGGCAACCGACGTGCTCGGGCCGCGCTGGACGCCGAGGGAAGGGGGCAGCGGGCCGGCGTATCGCCGAATGTAGGTCGTACAGGTTGTGCTGGGCGGAAGCCGGATGGCGTTTCCGCGAGGAGGATGTATGCGCTCGGTAACCGCTGCCCGAATCAAGGCGTTCCAGGTCCGGAAGGCTCCGTTTCCCCGCCTCGTGTGCTCAGCCCGCGTGCTCCTGCCGGCGCTCGCGCTCGGTGCCGCGACGGCATGCGCGGAACGGGAACCGGACGCCGTCATCGAGGTCGACAGCGCCGGTGTCCGGATCGTGGAGAGCCGGGCCGCGGCATGGCCCCCCGGGACGGAGTGGCGCGTGAATCCCGAGCCCGTGTTCCGGCTTGGCGACGCCGGGGACGACCCCTCCTTCAGCTTCTTCCGGCTCCTCGATGTCGCGCTGCTCGCCGGCGGCGAGGTCATCGTCGTGGACGGCGGATCCGCCGAGGTGCGCCGCTACGATGCGGCGGGCCGCCACCTGTGGAGCACCGGCGGACAGGGCGAGGGGCCGGGAGAATTCCGCATGCCGGGGTATCTGGGGCGGCGGGACGACGGGGCGTTCCTGATCTGGGACCGGGCGCTGCTGCGGCTGTCGGTTGTCGAGAACGGTGAAGTGATGCTTGCCGAGCGCCGGAACGCGCCGGACGGATCGACGTTCATCGCCGAAGGCCTCTTCGATGATGGCGCCTGGCTGGTCGCATACCCCCGGTCGGTGTCGCTGCCGGAAGGAGCCGCATGGACCGACACCATCCGTCTGGGACGCTACGATCCGGTGCTCGACGAGGATGTCCGGCTGGCGATGGTTCCCGGCATGGGGTGGGTCTGGACAGGCCAGTATCAGCTGCCGGTGCCCTTCGGCGCGCGGCCGCTGCGGGCCATCGTGGGCGACCGCCTCGCCGTGGCCAGTGGTCCGGCACCGGAGGTTGCGGTACACGGTGCCGGCAGTGCCCTTGAGGCCCGGTACCGGATCGCGCGCGAACGCGTGCCGGTGACGGAACCGGATGTGGGGCGGGTGATCGAGAGCTTCGTTGAGATCGGTCCGGAACCCGAGGCTGTGTGGCGGCAATGGCGTGACGAGATGGACGTCCCGGCGCATGAGCCCGCATTCGACCGGCTGCTTGCGGACCGGGACGGCAACCTGTGGGCACGGCGATTCATGGCCGATCTGCTGACGCGCGAGCCACCGTCGTGGGACGTATTCGACCCCGCCGGCACCTGGCTGGGCGTGGTTGCAACCCCGGGCGGCATGACCGTGACCAGCATTCGCGACGGGCTTGTGGCCGGGATATACCGGGATGAGCTGGGGGTGGAGTACGTCAGCGTACATCGCCTTGCGATGGACGCACGCTGATCGCGCGGCAGTCGTCTACTCGTCCAGAATACTCACCCTCACTCCGGCCTCGGTCCGCACCAGAGAGGGCATGACGACGGGGATGTCGCGCGTCCGGTAGTGCGCCAGCACCGCGTCCGCCGTCGAGAACGCGCTCAACTCCTCCAGCGTGCGGATCGTCGGGAAGATCATCGGAAGCCGCCCTGCGCGGTGCCGGTCGAGGGCCTGGCCGGGGGACAGCCAGAGCGAATCGGTCATCTCGCGCGGATCGGGAGCCGAGCGCGACCCCGCGGGCGCCAGCGCTGCGAAGAAGCGGGTGTCGTAGCGCCGGGTCTCGGCCTCGGGGGTGATCCAGTGGGCGATGTACTCGAGAGCCGCCCCGTCGATGCCCACCCCCAGGTCGTCCAGCACCTCGGCGAATCCCAGAGTGCCGGCCAGCAGGTGCTCGCGCAGGCGGATCAGGCGCGCGCGGCCCGCCGCCGTGCCCGGTAGAAAGCGTGCCCCAAGCCGGGCGACCAGCACCGCCGCCTCCTCGAAGGCTTCGCGCGCGGCGGCCAGGTAGTAAGCGATGGCGGGCGGATCCCCGTCCGGAAGAGCGAGCCGGACAGCCGCTGCTTCCGGTGTCAGCCGCTCGAGGCGCGAGACGAGCAAGCGGTCGGCATCCTGCGCATCCACCCGCCCCCCGGGAAAGACGTAGGCGCCCGGCACGAATCCCGCGGAGCGGTTGCGCCGCATCAGCAGGAGCTGGAAGCCCGGGGCGCGCTCGCGCAGCAGCACGACGGTCGCGGCGGGACGAGGCGTCACGCCGGAGGGCGGAAGGCGTTCAAACCGGCCCATCAGCGCCCGACCGCCATCCCGTCCTTGCGCGGGTCCGACCCTGCCGCCCAACCCCGCTCCAGACGCATCACCGCCTGTCCTCCGCCGAAGGACGTGAGCGACGGATCGAGCACGTGATGCCCCATGAGGGCAAGCGCGACCTCCGTTGTGCGGCCCATCCCCTCGACCGCCACATCCCGTCCGGCCGTGTGGCGAAACCGGGGGGCCTCGATGGCGGCCTGCAGATCCATGCCGAAGACCAGGAGGTTGAGCAGCACCTGGACGTGTCCCTGGGGTTGCATGGAGCCGCCCATTACGCCGAAGGCCAGCCACGGTTCTCCGCCGTGGGTGACGAACGCCGGGATGATGGTGTGCAACGGCTTCTTGCGGGGCGCGACCTGGTTGGGATGCCCTTCCTCGAACGTGAAGCAGGCACCCCGGTTCTGAAGGGCAAATCCGGTCCCGGGGATCACCACGCCGGAGCCGAAGCCCTCGTAGAGGCTGTTGATGAACGACACCATGTTGCCATGCTCGTCCGCCGTGCACAGGTATATGGTTTCGCTCTCCGGGACGACGGTGCCCGGGTCCACCCGGTCGGCGGCCTCCCGCGGGTTCAGCAGCACCCGGCGGGAGTTCACATGGTCGTCGGCGAGCAATGCCCGAGGCGGGATCCGCATATGCTCCGGATCGCCCACATGGCCCGCGAGGTCGGCGAAGGCCAGCTTCTTGGCCTCGATGAGGTGATGCAGATACGCCGGGCTGTTGTGACCCATGATGCGGAGATCGAGCCCTTCGAGGATGCGGAGCATCTCGAGCGCGGCGATCCCCTGCCCGGCTGGCGGAAGCTCCCACAACGTGTGCCCCGCGAAATCGGCGGAAAGCGGCGTCACCCAGCGCGTCTCGTGGCGGGCGAGGTCGTCGTGCGTCAGGAAGCCGCCCAGTCCCTCCAGCCCGTCCACCAGCCGGGCGCCCAGTTCACCGGTGTAGAACGCCTCCGCGCCCCCGCCCGCGACCACGCGGAAGCTCGCGGCCAGCTCCGGCGACCGGAACCACTCACCCGCGCGCGGGACGCGCCGTCCCCCGACCAGATAGGTGGCGGCCGCCCCCGGGTCGGCGCGCAGCTTCCCGGCCGCGGCGGCCCACTGACCCGCGATGATGGGCGTGACCGGAAAGCCCTCCTCGGCCACCCGGATGGCCGGCGCGAGCGCTTCCGCGAAAGTCATCGCGCCGAACCGGTCGAGCAGGGCAGCCCACCCCGCGACCGCGCCCGGCACCGTCACCGATCCCGGTCCGCTCGCCGGCACGTCCTCCAGCCCCGCAGCCAAGAGCGCCTCGCGCGACATGCCCGACCCCGACCGCCCGCTCGAGTCGAGCCCCAGCAGCCGACCCTCGTCCGCCGACCACAGCAGCGCGAACATGTCGCCGCCCATCCCGGTCATGTGCGGCTCGACCACGTTCAGCATGGCCGCGGCGGCGACGGCCGCGTCGACCGCGTTCCCGCCCCGATCCATCACCGAGAGCGCCGCCCAACTGGCGAGCGGCTGGCTGGTGGCGGCGGCGCTCCTCGGCGCGTAGACGGTGGATCGTCCGGTCACGGCCGCCCATTCCGGTTTGAGCGTAGACGCATCGTCCCTCCCGGGGCTCGGTTCGGCTGGCGCAAACGCGCGTGCCGCGCCAAGCTAGCAGTCCGTGGATGAATCCGCCCGTGCACCGAGAGCGGCCTGCCAGCCTCCCCGCGTGCGGAACCCGGTCTGCCAGAATGGCAGTCCCGGCACGCGAGGTCGGCCATTATGTCAGGCCCGATTCGTGCATGTGGGCCCGACACCATGCATTTCGTCTGACATGGAAGGCGAGCGAACCGCCTGGAAGCCGGGGTATCTGCCTTTTTGACAGGCCAACCGCGCAGCGGCCGCAGGTACGGCCGACTTCGCCGGGCAGACCAACCCGTCTCGCCAGAGCTAAAGACAAGGAGTCGGATCCGTGGGTGAACGATACAGGCTACCCGTCCTCCCGCTGCGTGACACGGTCGTGTACCCGGGGGTGGCGGTGCCCATCTCGGCAGGCCGACCCGGTACCATTGAGGCCGTCCAGGCTGCCCTTGAAGGAGATCGCAAGCTCCTCGCGGTGGCCCAGCGGGAGAACGTGGACAAGCCGACCCCCGAGGGGCTGTACGAGGTCGGCACGGTGGTGCGCGTCATTCAGACCCACCGCGTCCGGGCCGGAATCCAGCTCCTGGTGCAGGGGGACAGGCGGGCGCAGGTCCTCTCCTACGAGAAGCGCGGCAAGGCCATGCTCGCCGCCATGGTCCTGGACCTCGAGAGAATCCCGCCACGCAGCGAACAGGATCCGGCCTTCCAGGCGCTGGACCGCGAACTGCGCGACCGGGCGGCCGGACTCGGCACCCGGCGCGGCGTCCCTGCCGAGTCGCTGAACCAGCTCATCCAGGGGGTGGACGAACCAGGTGCGTTCGCGGACCTGGTCGCGTTCTACCTGGACCTGCAGACCGCCGAGAAGCAGCGGCTGCTGGAGGTGCTCGACGACGAGGACCGCATGCGCCAGGCGCTCGTGGCGGTGGAGCGTGAACTGGTGCGGCTCAGCGCTCAGGAGGAGATCCAGGCCCGGGTGCAGGAGGAGCTGGGGGAGCGCCAGCGCGAGATGCTCCTTCGCGAGCAGATGAAGCAGATTCGGCGCGAGCTGGGCGACGAGGACGAGAAGGCCGAACTCGACGATCTGCGCGAGCGGATCGAAGCGCTCCGGCTCAACGATGACGCCCGCGCCGAAGTTCAGCGGGAGCTCAAGCGCCTGGGACGGACCAACCCCCAGTCGGCCGAATACCAGGTCATCCGCACCTACCTCGAATGGATCACGGAACTGCCCTGGGACGATCGCACCGAGGACAAGATCGACCTGGAAACGGCTGCGGACGTGCTCGCCGAAGACCACTACGGGCTGGAGGACGTCAAGGACCGCATCCTCGAATTCCTCGCCGTGCGCAAGCTTCAGGCGGAGCGGGCGCCGGACGCCGAAGAAGCGGAAGACGAGGACGCGGAAGAGGAGGACGCCCGGCAGCAGGCCCAGGCTGGGGCCGCCCGGAACGGATCCCCGGCGGATGACGAGCCGGCCAGTGCATCGCCGCCCTCGAGCGGCCAGGGACCCATTCTGCTCTTCGTGGGCCCGCCGGGTGTCGGCAAGACCAGCATCGCGCAGTCCATCGCCCGGGCGATCGGCCGCAAGTATGTGCGCATCTCGCTGGGCGGCGCGCGCGACGAAGCGGATATCCGGGGCCATCGGCGGACCTACGTGGGCGCCATGCCGGGACGCATCATTCAGGGGATGCGCCAGGTGAAATCGAAGAATCCCGTGTTCCTCCTCGACGAAGTCGACAAGCTGGGCGTCTCGTTCCAGGGGGATCCCAGCGCAGCTTTGCTCGAGGTGCTGGACCGGGCCCAGAACTGGACCTTCACCGACCACTACCTGGGCATTCCCTTCGACCTGTCGGAGGTGCTGTTCGTCGCCACCGCGAACTACTGGGACCGCATTCCGCCCCCGCTGCTCGACCGCATGGAGCGGGTCGACTTCAGCGGATACACCGAGCAGGAAAAGCTGGAGATCGCCAAGCGCTACCTGCTGCCCAGACAGCTGGAGGAAAACGGGCTGCGCGATGATGAGATGGAGCTGGGCGACGAGGCGATCCTGAACGTGATCAGCGAACACACGCGCGAAGCCGGGGTGCGCCAGCTGGAGCGCGAGATCGGAAAGCTGGCGCGCAAGGTCGCGCGCAGGATCGCCGGCGGCGGCTGCGAACAGGTCGTCGTGGACCAGGCCGTCGTGCGCGAGTTGCTGGGCCGCCCGCGGGTGCACCCCGAGGTGATGGCGGAGGAGGACCGGGTGGGCGTGGCCACCGGCATGTTCTACACGCCCACCGGCGGGGACATCATGTTCGTGGAGGCGAGCGTCATGCCGGGGAACGGCAAGCTGGTGCTCACCGGGCAACTGGGCGACGTGATGAAGGAATCGGGACGGGCGGCGCTGACCTATGCCCGCAGCCATCACCAGAGTCTCGGGATGTCCGTCGAGGATGTGCTGGACAAGGAAGTGCACATCCACGTGCCCGCGGGCGCGGTACCTAAGGACGGCCCCTCCGCGGGGATCACGATGGCGACCGCGCTCATCTCGGCGCTTTCGGGGCGCCCGGTGAGACGCGACGTGGCGATGACCGGCGAGCTGACGCTGACGGGCAGGGTGCTCCCCATCGGCGGCCTGAAGGAGAAGATCCTGGGCGCCGTGCGCGCCGGCATCCACGAGATCGTGCTTCCCGCAGAAAACCACGCCGACCTGGAAGACCTTTCCGACGAGGTGCGCGCCGACTTGGTGCTGCACCTGGTCGACGGTCTCGACGACGTCACGCGGGTGGCGTTCGCGGGCCGGCCGGGCGCCGGGGAAGACCCGGTCGAGGCCGCCGACCCGATGGCGCTGCTCGCCCCCGACGGCTCGTCCTCCGCGCCCGAGGTCGCGACGCACTGACCGAGGCGACCCTTGAGGTTGCGCCCGGCGCGGTAATGGGGCGGCACCACGGGCGGCAGACGGCCCGTCACTTCGGCCGGCCCGACCTGGAGTACCAGGCCGCCGTGGGCTCCGCGGCCGTCCTCGACCGTTCGCACCGCAGCCGGCTGGCGGTCTCGGGCCGGGCACCGGTGCGCATGCTGGCCGGCGTGCTCACCAACAGCGTCCCTCCACCCCCCGGGCCGAATGCCGCCGGACTGCTCGCGGGACGCACGGCCTACAGCGCCGTGCTCATCCCCAAGGGGCGCATGGTCACCGACATGGTGGTCGCCTGGAGGGGTACGCGCGAGGACCGCCACGGTCTCTGGCTGCACGTGCCGGCCGCCGGACACGCGCCTCTCGTGGCCCATCTGCGCAAGTTCCTGCCGCCCCGGTTCGCCTTCGTCGACGACGTCACCGAGACGACCGGCACCCTCACCGTCGCCGGCCCGGACGCAGCCGGCATGGTGGAGGCCGCCCTCGGGATCGCCCGCGGCGAGCTCGCGGCGCTGGACGCGGACGGCTGCCTCCTCACCGGTCCGCCGCCGGGCGGCCTCCTGGTCGCGCGCCTCAGCGAGGTGCGGCTGCCCGCCTTCGACATTCTGGGTGACCGGGCCGCGCTCTCACGGCTGGGCGCCGAGCTGGTTCGCCTGGGCGCGGCGCCGACCGGCATGGGCGTCTTCGAGACGCTGCGCATCGAGGCGGGCCGGCCCGAGTTCGGCCTCGACATGGACGACCGAACCATCCCCACGGAGGCGGGCATCGACGCGCGGGCCATCGACCACCGCAAGGGCTGCTATACGGGACAGGAAGTGATCGTGCGCATCCGCGACCGCGGCCACGTCAACCGGCATCTGCGTGGCCTCCTGCTCGGCGATGCGCCCGCCCCGGCGCCCGGGATGTCTCTGTACTCGGGCACGAAGGCCAAACCGGTCGGGCACGTCACCAGCGCGGCCATGTCGCCCGCCTTCGGGCAGACCATCGCGCTGGGATTCGTGCGCCGGGAGGTCGTCCCGCCCGCCGATCTTCGGCTGGAGAGCCCGGACGGCGTGGCTGTGGCGGTGCGGGCGCTCGGCGACGGCGGTTGGGAGCTTCAGCGGGGCGACCTGAACTGAGATCCGGCGCGGACGCCGGTCGCACGGCCTCGAGGGTGTCCATCAGACCCCGCGGAGCCCCCTCCGCGTACTGCGGTCAGCCGTCCCGGGAGGCCTTGAAGTGGTCCACGATCAGGCCGCCGTGGAAGCGCCCGTTCTCGATGAAGATCTTGTTGGCGTCGTGGCCCGCGGCGAGCACGCCGGCGATGTAGATGCCGGGGGTGTTGGTCTCCATGGTCGCGCGGTCGTGGCTGGGAATGCCGGTCTGCTCATCGATTCTGACGCCCACGCTTTCCAGCAGCACCGGTGACGCCCGCCAGCCGGTCATGGCGAAGACCCAGTCGTTGGCGAGTTTGGTGATCGCGCCCGTCTCCAGATGCTCGAGGACAACGCTGCGTTGCCGGATCTCCGCAACCCGCGTCGTGAAGTGGGTGGCGATCTCGCCGAACTTGATCCGGTTGGTTATGTCGGGAACCACCCACGGCTTCACGCCGTCGTCGATGCCGTCGAAGATGTGGACCAGCGTGACCCGCGCATGGGCCCGGAAGAGCTCCAGCGCGGCCTCCACCGCGGAGTTGCGCCCTCCCACCACGAGAACGTCCTGGTCGTAGTAGGGATCGGGCTCCCTGTAGTAGTGGTGCACCTTGGACAGGTCCTCTCCGGGAACGTCCAGGTAGTTTGGCTCGTGGAAGCCGCCGGTGGCGATCACCACGGCCCGGGCGCGGTGTCCGGCGCCGGTGCCGTCACGGCGGCGCGTGCGCACCACGAAATCTCCCCTCTGGCCTTCGATCGCCGTCACCTCCTCGTGCTGGCGCACATCCAGCGCGAAATGCCGCACGACGCGGCGGTAGTAGACGAGGGCATCCCGGCGCGTCGGCTTGCCGGAAGCCAGAATGAAGGGCACATCCTCGATCTCGAGCTTCTCCGCCGTGGAGAAGAAGGTCATGTAGGGCGGATAGTGGATGAGCGAGTCGGTGATGAACCCGCGGTCGAAGACGGTGGCCGACACCCCTCCCACCCTGGCCGCGCTCGCCGCCGCCAGGCCGCAGGGTCCCGCACCCACGATCGCCAGGTCGACGGGCTTGCCTTCGGTGGCCATCCCGCCTCCGGCGGAGAGCGTTTCGAGTCCGGACATCTTCTTCACATCGTCGGTTTTCGCGGCGCTGACCCGGGAAACATCCAGGCTCTGAAGATATAACTCCAGAGGCGGGCGTCGGGTTGTGCGCGGGAACGCCGCTGCGGCTGGAGCGTACCGTTGGAGCACCTTCCACATCCTCTCAGGGAGCGTCGAAGATGGCACAGGCCGAAGCGGAGGCCCGCAGGGCCGCGAATCGACTGCGGCGGGCGCTGGAAAAGGCGCACCGGGAAATCGATGCGCTGGAAGGGGCGCTCGCCAGAGCCGAGGCCGATGACTTTCCGGGGCGCGCCTACGAGGAGGCCCGGGGGCGGCTCGACCAGGTGGTGGAGTTCGTGGACGAGGAGTCACGACGGCTGCAACACAAGATCCTCGTGGCGGGAGGCCTGGAGCCGGGGCGGGTTCGACGTGCCTCCGCGCGGGATGGATGAACGGCACCCGGCTCCGTGACGACCTGATCGGCGTCATGGGAGCGGGGGTCGGCACGCCCCTGTCCGACGCGGACTTCGACGATCTCGCGCGCCGGATCTCGGAGCAACAGTGGGAACGCAATCCGGTGTTCGCGCGCTTCTGCGCGGCGCGCGGAGTTCAGCGGGGCTCATGGTCCTCGTGGCACGCGCTGCCGCCGGTGCCCACGCGCGCCTTCCGCGACCGAGGCCTCGTCTCCCGGGGGCCCGCTCAGGCCGTCTTCCGGACCAGCGGCACCACGGGCGGCGCAGCGGCGCGCGGGGAACACCGCGTCCCCGACCTGTCGCTCTACCACGCTTCTCTGCGCCCCAACTTCAAGGCGCACCTGCTTCCCGATGGTGCGCGCCTGCCCATGATCTCGCTCATCCCGTCTCCGCTGGAGGTTCCGGATTCTTCGCTCAGCCACATGATCGGCGTCGTGGAAGCCGAACTGGCGGCCGAGACGCGCTATTTCGTGGACAAGGACGGCAGGCTGGAAGAGCGCGGGCTTCGGTCTGCCCTTGGCGACGCAGAGGGCGCTGGAGATCCGGTACTGGTGGTCGGGACCGCCTTCGCGTTCGTCCACCTGCTGGACGCCCTGACCGCCCGGGGCACCCGCTTTCGGCTGCCGGACGGCTCACGGGTGATGGAGACCGGAGGCTTCAAGGGGCGTAGCCGCACCGTTCCGAGGGAGGAGCTCTACGCGGCCATCAACGGACGGCTCGGCATTCCGCCGCGCCGGATCGTGAACGAGTACGGAATGACCGAGCTGCTCTCGCAGTTCTACGAGCCCGTGCTCGCGGGAGGAGCGCGTCTGCACCGTCCCCCGCCGTGGGTGCGCACGCGCGTTCTGGACCCGGCGACGCTTGAGCCGCTTCCTCCCGGCCGCGAAGGGCTGTTGTGCCACTTCGACCTCGCCAACCTGGGCTCCGTGTGCTGCGTGCTCACCGAAGACCTGGGCGTGGAGCCCCCGGAGGTGGAAGGACACGGCTTCCGCGTACTGGGACGGAACCCCGGCGCGGAGCCGCGCGGCTGCTCGCTGGCGATGGACGAGCTGATGACCGCCCGCAGCGGCCCGACACTATGAGGACGTTCCCGGCCTGGTGGCTGCCTCCCGGGGTGCCGGGGCGGGCATCTCCCGCGGCAACGAAACCCCCGCCGCACGCGCGCGGAGCGGAGCACCCGGGCACGGCGCCGACCGCCTTCTCCACCGCCTCCGTGAGCGACCACCTGCGGCTCCGCTTCCCCACCCCCGACCCCGCGTTCGCACGCCGCCTGTGCGACCACCTGGTCGAAGCGGGCGCCCGCCTGCACGAGCGCCGCACCGACTCGCTGGTGGCGTCGCTGGGCCGCGCCGGGGCGCGCTTTCTGGACCCCGCCGACCCGATCCGCAAGGAGGCGCTCGACGTGCTGCCCGCCGCCGCCGGGCTCTCCACCGCCATGGCCCGGGAGGTCCTGGACGGGATGGCGCGCGACTGGACCGCCGACCGCCTGGCGCGGCTGGTGCGCTCCCAGTTCCCCGACACGGCGGTGCTGGACGGCTTCCGGCCGGGGCCCGGCGGGTCGCGGGTGCGGGCGTTCGGCCACCGCCTGATCGTGCAGGTGGGCGCGGGCAACGTGGCCGGCGTGTCGGTCGGAGGGGTAGCGCGGGCGCTCCTGGCGCGCTCGCCCGTGCTCCTCAAGCCCGGCCTCCACGACGCCGTGCTGCCTGTGCTCTACGCCCGCGCCCTGGCCGACTGCGACCCGGGGCTGGCGGCCAGCCTGGCCGTGCTCTACTGGCCGGGCGGCGCCGACACGATGGAGGCGGAAGTGCTCTCCCGCGCCGGCCTGGTGGTGGTGTACGGCGGCGCCGACACTGTGGCGGCCGTGCGTGCCCGTCTCCCCGCCACCACTCCCCTGGTGGCGTACTCCCACCGGGTCGGGGTCGCCCTGGTCGGCCGGGACGCGCTCGCCACGGGGCGGGCGGACCGAGCCGCGCTGGACGCCGCGCGCACCGTAGCCACATTCGACCAGCGGGGCTGCGTCTCCCCCCACCTCTTCTGGGTGGAGGAAGGTGGCGCGCTCACCCCCGCCGAGTGGGCCGCCCGCCTGGCCGCCGCCATGGCCGCGCTCGAGCAGGATCTCCCCGCCGGGCCCACTCCTCCGGAGGTCGCATCCCGGATGCAGCAGCTACGCGGCACCTGGGAGCTGAAGCAGGCGGCCGGCGAGGGTGCGCGCGTCTTCCGTCCGGCAGGCGCGGAGTGGACGGTGGCCTACGACCCCGACCCGGCCTTCTCGCCGTCCTGCCTGGGCCGTTTCGCCTGGGTAAAGCCCGTCCCCGACCTGGAGCGGGTCGCGGGGCTGCTCGCGGGACTGCGCCCGTTTCTGCAGACTGCCGGGCTGTGCGGGGCCGGAGCGCGCGCCGCCTCGCTGGTCGAACAGCTCGGAGCGGCGGGCGTTACCCGGGTGGCCCCGCTGCGGCGGATGGGATGGCCGCCCGCCTGGTGGCACCACGACGGCGGCGATCCCCTGCGGGCACTCGTCCGCTGGGTGGACTGGGAAGTGGAGCAGGAGCCCCGCGCCCCGGGCTAATCTTCCGGCTGGTCCTCCGAGCGCCAGACAACCAGCTGACGCGACCCGTTCGAAGCCTCCACCCTCACCCGCAGCATGTCCCCCTCCACGATGCCGAGTTCGTCGCGCATCTCCTGGGGGATGGTGATCCTGCCCCCAACTCCCACGACAACGTCGCCGTAATACAGCGAGCGATAGATGGCCATGGCTTTCCCTGTGGTTGGAATCGAATCAAGACCGGAAGTGGTTTCCCGGGTGTGGCCTGGCGGAGCAGGGCCCGAAGGGCGGCCGTCCCGGGCCGGAACGTTGGCGCAAGCCCATCTTCCAATTTAGAGAGAACGCAAGACCTTTGCACAGGGCCCCCCTGCCTGAAGCCGGGAGATGGGTGCGGCAACCCTGAAGGGGCGCCTTATCGGGGGTCGTCGTCCGGCCTGCGGATGGTGAGCTCGCGCTCCACGCTCACGGAGGCGCCGGTGGTCCGGTCGGTGATGGCGATGATGAGGCGGTGCGCCCCCTCACCGGCTTCATCGGCCGAGACGGAGAAGTACTCGGGCACGACTCCGTCGACGGGCTCGACGTTGCGCACGAAGCGGACGGCCAGGTCGCCTTCCGCGCCGCCTATCAGGTTGCCCAGCGAGCGCAGGAGGCGCGCGCCCACGCTACGCCGCTCAGCATCCTGCAGCGTCACCTCCACGGTGTACTCCGACGAGCCCGTGAAGTCGGTGGTCAGCCCGTAGATCTCCATGTAGACATGGATGTCGTCGTCCGCTTCGAACACCAGGTCGCGCGAGGCGCCGATGGCGAAGTCGCGCCATCCGCCGGGCTGCTCGACACGCGGAATCACCCCGCCGGCGAGGACCAGGTCGGAGGTGGACAGGCCCACGCGCCGTGCCGGAATGGCGGTGATCGTCCCCCGGTTGCGCGCGGCCACGCGGGATTCCGCCGCCAGCCCCTCGAGCGAGTATTCGAAGGTTCCGCGAGGCAACTCGAAGGTGAACAGAACGTTGCCCGTGTCTTCGGCCTTCACCGCGTGCGCCACGCTGGCCGAGTCCTCGTAGCTCCGGTTGAACAGGAACATGCCGACGCGCACGGAGTCGCCCTCGAACAGATCGAAGGAGTCCGGATCGGCGCGCAGGAAGGCCAGCACCTCCACCTGCCCGGGAGCGGCACCCCGGAAGCGGGCGATCTGCGCTGGGATCTCCGTCCAGCGGTTGACGGCACGGCTCTCGAAGGTGGTGGTGGCCTCGGTCTCGCTGACCTGGCGCAGGTACTGTCCCGTGTTGGCGTCGAAGTCGAAGCCGACCCGGCTGTACCCCAGCTCCCGGTGGAACACGAAGCTGGGCACCTCCAGCCGGTAGTTCCAGAAGATCCACCGCCCGGTGGTGCTGGCACCGGCTCGCTGAGCCGCGCCTCCGAGCCCGGTGCCGCCCCCGTCCTGCCGCAGCATCCAGATGTTCGCGGGGAGGCCGTAGCGTATGAGAACCTGGCCCCGGTCGCTGCTCCAGCCCGGCAGACGCCGCTCGGGATCTCCGAAGGCCAACTCCGCGTGGGTGACGCGCGCGATGTGCTCCATCGCCCGCTCGTTTTCCGGAATCAGGAAGAGCGGATCGGACTTGGCCCACAGGATGCGCTCGTATTCCCGTGCGTTGCCCGGCTCGAGCCGCTGATACTCGGCCGCGTCCTCCTCGTTCAGGAGGTAGGAAACGTTGTCGTAGGGGGCTCGCTCGGCCGGAGGCATGAGGGCGAGGCCGGTGTCGAAGGCACTGCGGGCGGCGGTCCAGTCCAGCGACTCGTAGAACGCCAGCCCGAGGAAGATGTGCGCGTAGGGGTCGTCGGGGTTCACCTCGGCGAGGCGCTGTGCCTCGGTCGCCATGTCCTCCAAACGGCCCTGGCGATGGAGCAGCGCGAGCAGTCCGCGGGCGGCCTGCGGGTGGTCCGGCACGTACGACAGAGCAGCCCGGTAGTGGGCTTCGATGCGCGGCGGGTAGTCCACGTCCCGGTCGCTGGCGCGCCCCGCGCGGGCCAGCTGACCGTTGAAGGTGCCTGGTTCCGTGTAGTTGAGGCAGAAGGCCTGGACCCCGGCGGGACAGCGCGTCGATCCCGCATACTCGTCCGTCCCCGGCGACCCGTCCCGCCGCCATCCGGCGGGCAGGAAGACCAGATGCTCGAAGTCCTCCATTTCCTCGGTGAGGATGCGCGCCAGCACAAAGTGCGACTGGGCCAGGACCCGTGGTTCCACGACGCGGCCGTCTTCGGACGCGACCGTGCGCTCCAGAATCCTGCGAGAGTCCACGCGCATGAACTGGCGCCGCTTGAGCAGCGCCATCTCCAGAAGCACGCCTGCGTCCTCGTGGAGTCCCTCGTACGCCTCCTCCAGCAGCGCTTCCGCCTCCATCCGCTGCCTGAAGTCGGTCTCTCCCAGGGGCGCGGTGCGGGCCAGCAGCGTGCCCAGGGCGAAGGCGATGTGGGGATCGCGGTCGTCTTCCTCGCGAGCGGTGCGCAGCAGCCCGAGCGCGGCGGTCGTGTCGCCGGCTTCGAGCAGGCTCGTGGCCCGGGCCACGGCGAGCGGTACCGGAGTTGCCTGTGCAGACGCCTCCTGAAGCGCAGGTGCCGCGGGCAGGACGGGATTCGCGGAAGCAGAGGCGGGTACGGGCACTACCACCACCCACGTCAGCCACGCCAGGATTCCGCGGGGCCCCCGAAGCGACCGGCTCAAAGCTGTCAGGGAAGAATGGACCGGAGCAGCGCTTCCAGTTGATGGCGCCTGAAGCTCTGCGCCTTTTCCACCGCGAGCTCGTACGATTCCTCGACAAAAATGGCGGCGGTCTGCGCGGCGTCGCCGGACTCGCCATCGGCCGGAGAATAGACGAGCTTCGCCCGGCACGGCTCCCCGCTCGCGGAGCGCTTGGTCTCGAATTCCAGATAGACGTCCCAGATTCGATTCTGGTACGTGATGGTGGCGAGGTGCTGGCCCGGCATGGGCCTCAGGTCGGAGGGTACCGCAGGGTCGATCATGGTGGCTTACGTTATCATCCGCAGCCTTGGAAATCCAGCGCCGCGATCCGCGCAACTCGGGTACTGCTGGCGCTCTCCCGCACCTGCCTGGTCGTGTGCTCCGCCATGGTGACACGGTCATCCTGCAGCATCCTCCTCGGCCGGGGGTTCGTGCATCCGTTCCGTGACTGTTCTTTTCGCGAACTGGGGTCTCCGGGTTCCAACCGATCCACTCCGACCCGTTCCGTTGACGCTCGCCACCGGTGCCCCTAACTTGCGGCCCGAACCACATGGGCCGCGTGTCTCCGTCGCCGCCGGATGCGAACGGCGCGAACCATTCCTTCGAACCTCCACACGCCAAGGAACCGCGCGCTTCATGAAGGGACAGCGGACTGCCGCTCTGGCCGGAATCGTCGCGACGCTCGGCGCACTCGCCTTCGTTCAAGAGGGCGATACCCCCCAGGAGAGCCCCGATGCCGCCGCCGAGACGGCGGCTGTGGAACCGGATCCGCGGGCGCAGCCCATCGCATTCCCTCACGACATTCACGCCGGCGAGTTCGGCATGGACTGTCAGTATTGCCACTTTTCCGCGGAGCGTTCGGTCGACGCGGGCATCCCCCCGGTTGCCACCTGCCAGGGTTGCCACCTGGTGGTCCAGGGCCGCAACAATCCGGAGGAAGTGGCCAAGGTGCGCGACTATGCCCAGCGCCAGGAAGCGATTCCGTGGGTCCGCATCTACAAGGTCTCTGACCACGTGCGCTTCCCGCACATGCGCCACGTCGCGCCCGACGAGTCCGGCGAACCCCTGGTCCAGTGTCAGGAGTGCCACGGCCCGGTGCAGGAAATGGCCGTCATCGAGGCGGTGAACCAGCCGCTCTCCATGGGATGGTGCGTGCAGTGCCACGTGGAGCGGGACGTCTCGCGCGACTGCGCGGTCTGTCACTACTGAACGGGCGGGAGTCATGAGCAGCCACCGCCGGAAGCGAGAACGCGAAGCCCATGACGACAAGCGGGAAACGAGTGAGAAGCGAGAACACATGAGCGGCGGCATCCAGCGCCGGGACTTCCTGCGGGTGGTGGGCGCCTCGGGAGCGGGGGCCACCATGTTCGGCTGCTCCACCGAGAATGTGGAGAAGCTCATCCCGTACGTGGTCCCACCGGAGGAGATCACGCCGGGGGTCGCGACCTGGTACGCGTCCGTGTGTGGAGAATGCCCGGCCGGGTGCGGCGTCTGGGTGCGTACGCGCGAGGGGCGCGCGGTGAAGATCGAAGGAAACCCCGAGCATCCGGTCTCGGGAGGCGCGCTGTGCGCGCGCGGGCATTCGGCCCTGCAGGGGCTCTACAACCCCGATCGCCTCACGGGCCCGATGATGCGCGACGGGGACGGCTTCGCGCCGGTCAGCTGGGAGGACGCCGAGGCGCAGCTGGTTGAGCGGCTGGGCGCGGCGGGCGGGAACCTGCTGCTTGTCACCGGGAGCGACGGAGGAGCGCTCGGCCACCTCTTCGATCGCTTCGCGGAGGTGACCGGCGGTACGCGCGTGGAGTACGAGGCGCTTTCGGAAGCCCCGCTGCGCGCGGCGGCACGCATCGCCTTCGGACGCGACGTGGTTCCCGCCTACGACTTCGAAGCCGCCCGCTTCGTGCTTTCCTTCGGCGCCGATTTCCTCGAGACCTGGCTGTCGCCGACCGCGTACGGGCGGGGCTTCGCGCGCACCAGCGCCATCGACCCGATGGGTTCCAAGGGACGCTTCGTCTTCGTGGCGCCCCGGCTCTCGCTCACGGGCCAGAACGCCGATGAGTGGTTCCCAATCCGCGCGGGATCGGAAGCTTCCGTCGCACTCGCCATGGCCGCGGTGATCGCGAGCGACGGGGCCGACGCGGGCCCCTACGGCGAATTGCTGGCCGGTTTCGACCTGGACGCCGCGGCGAACGCGGCCGGGCTTTCGACCGAGGAGATTGCGGACCTGGCACGGCGCTTCGTGGCCGAGGGGCCCGGGCTGGCGCTGGGTCCCGGCGTGAGCGGACAACACCGGGGCGCCACCGGCGCCAACCTGGCCGTGCTGGTGCTCAACCACGTCGCGGGCAACATCGGCCGCTCCGTGCACCTGGCCTCGCCGGACCAGGCAGCCGCCTCTTCGTCGTACGCGTCGCTGGAAGCCGCCATGGGCTCGATGCGGGCGGGTGAGGTCTCGGTTGCGCTCGTGCACGGCGCCAACCCTGCCTATTCCCTGCCGCCCGCGGCGGGCTTCGCGGAGGCGTTCGGCGCGGTGCCGTTCAAGGTGTCCTTCGCCTCGGCGCTCGACGAGACGGCGCACCTCGCCGACCTGGTCCTCCCCGACACCCATCCGCTGGAATCGTGGGGAGACTCGCACCCGCGCCCGGGCGTGCATGCGCTGCAGCAGCCGGTCATGAGGCCGGTTCCGCTGTTCGACGCCCGAGCCACCGGAGACGTGCTGCTCTCGTTGGCGAACGCCCTCGGCCAGGATCTGGGCGCCGGCGACTTACAGGGGTATATGCGCGCCCGCTGGCAGGAGATGGGGCTCGCGGGAGACGACGACTTCGACGGCTTCTGGCGCGAGGCCCTGCGCCGGGGCGTGGTCCTGTCGGGGACCGACGCGGAAGAGGCCGCCGCTGAACTGCTCGCACCGGATCCCGCGGTCGGGTTCGACGTGCCCTCCCTGGACGGCGACGAGGACGGACTGGCGCTGGTCGTGTACCCGTCGTCCCGCTTCGGGGACGGACGCCAGGCCAATCGCTCGTGGATGCAGGAGCTCCCCGACCCGGTCAGCAAGATCACCTGGCATTCGTGGCTGGAGCTGCACCCCGCCACGGCGGAGCGACACGGGCTCCGCGAGGGCGACGTCGTGCGCGTGAGTTCGCCGCACGGCCAGGTGGAGCTGCCTTTGTGGCCGTACGCGGGCGTGCGCGAGGACGTCGCCGCGATCGCCATGGGCAGCGGGCACACCGGATACGGCCGCTACGCCGACGGCAACGGGGTGAACGCCATGGCGCTGCTCCCGGCCGAGTCCGAGCAGCCCTCCGGGGGAATGGTCCACCTCGCCACCCGGGTTGCGGTCGAAGCGACCGGGGAGTGGCGCAAGCTCGCGAGCATCCACGGCTCGGGACATACCCAGGAAGACCGCAACATCGCCCCCGCGGTCGCGCTCGCCGAGGTCGGCAACGCCGAGGAGGAACACTACGAGCACGCGCTCTACGAACTGCAGGAAGTCGGGGGATTCGTCCCCGTTCCCGCGGATGGGGAGCCCGGCGATTTCCCGCTCCCGGGAGCCCGTCACGGCGAATACGATCCGGAGACGACGCCGCGCTGGGCGATGGCGATCGACCTGGACAAGTGCACCGGGTGCAGCGCCTGCGTCACAGCCTGCCAGGCCGAGAACAACGTCCCCGTGGTCGGTGAGCAGGAGCTCCTCATGGGCCGCGACATCCAGTGGATGCGCATCGAAAACTACTTCGAAACCGTGGACGCCTCGCACGCGGGCCCGGTGGACGTGCGCTTCACGCCCATGCTCTGCCAGCACTGCGGCAACGCTCCCTGCGAGCCGGTGTGCCCGGTGTTCGCGGCCTACCACACGCCCGACGGGCTGAACGCGCAGGTCTACAACCGCTGCGTGGGCACCCGCTACTGCGCCAACAACTGCCCCTACAAGGTCCGCGTCTTCAACTGGTACGAGTATTCGGACGTCCCCGAGCCCCTGAACTGGCAATACAACCCCGACGTCACCGTGCGGGGCGAAGGGGTCATGGAGAAGTGCACCTTCTGCGTCCAGCGCATCCGCGACGCGGAGAACCACGCGGTGCTGGAGGGACGCACCGTCCCCGACGGGGAAGTGGTGACGGCGTGCCAGCAGAGCTGCCCGGCCGAGGCCATCGTTTTCGGCAACATCCGGGATCCCAACTCGCGCGTGGCCCAAATCACCGCGAGCGAGCGCTCGTATCGGGTGCTCGACGACTTGATCAACACCCAGCCGGCGGTCACCTACCAGCGGAAGGTGACATTCCACGAACCGGCGGCGGCGGGACACTAGAAGCAGGGCGCCCTCCGGCCCGCTGGCCGGCGAACACGCGCCCAGGAGAAGGATGGCGACAGCGACGGAAGCACCCCGCGGCGCGGTAGCCCACCCGGATGTCGGGTCCTACCAGCAGGTCAACGAAGACGTCCTCAAGATTCTGGGGCGTCCCGGGCGCGGCTGGTGGATCCTGTTCGGGCTGGCTTCGCTGGGGCTGGCCGTGTTCGCGGGCTCGTGGGCGAACCAGATCATCAACGGGATCGGCCTCTCGGGGCTGAATTCGCCGATCGGGTGGGGCGCCTACATCACCACCTTCGTCTTCTGGGTCGGCATCGCCCACTCGGGCACCCTCATCTCCGCCATCCTCTTCCTCTTCCGCGCGCCCTGGCGGCAGTCCGTCTACCGGCTGGCGGAGGCGATGACGGTGTTCGCGGTCATGACCGCCGGCCTCTTCCCGCTGATCCACGTGGGCCGCGTGTGGCACGCGTACTGGCTCATCCCCTATCCCAACTCGCGCTTCCTCTGGCCCAACTTCAAGTCGCCGCTGGTCTGGGACGTCTTCGCGGTCACGACCTACTTCACGGTGTCGGCCGTGTTCTTCTACCTCGGGACGATTCCGGATCTGGCCGCGGCGCGCGACCAGGCGCGCGGGCTGCGCAAGAAGTTCTACAGCGTCGTGTCGCTGGGATGGCGCGGGACCGACAGCGAGTGGCACCACTTCGGCAAGGCCTACATCTTCCTCGCCGCGCTGGCCACCCCGCTGGTGCTCTCGGTGCACTCGGTGGTGTCGTGGGACTTCGCCATGGGCATCGTGCCCGGCTGGCACGCCACCATCTTCGCCCCCTACTTCGTCGCGGGCGCCATCTTCTCGGGCGTCGCCATGGTGATCACCCTGGCGGTGCCGATGCGGAAGTTCTTCGGGCTGGAAGCCTATCTCACGAACAAGCACTTCGACGCGCTGGCCAAGCTGTGCCTGCTCACCTCGCTGATCGTGCTGTACGCCTACCTCACCGAGTTCTTCATGGCCTGGTACTCGGGCGAGCCTCCCGAGCGGGGGGTGTTCTGGAACCGGGTGTTCGGTCCCTACTGGTGGGCGACCTGGACCATGCTGGTCTGTAACGGGATGGTGCCCATTCTGCTGTGGTTCAAGCGGGTGCGACGCTCCATCGCGGCGCTGTTCGTGATCTCGATCTTCGTCAACATCGGCATGTGGTTCGAGCGCTTCGTGATCATCGTCACCTCGCTCTCGCACGAGTACGAGCCCTTCGCGTGGGGGATGTACCGTCCGTCGATCACGGAGATGGGCATCGTGCTGGGCAGCTTCGGGTGGTTCTGCTTCTGGTTCCTGCTCTTCACCCGGCTGCTGCCGCCGGTGGCGATCGCGGAACTCAAGGAAGTGCTTCCGGCCCCACTCCGTCGACGCGCCCGCAAGGAGGCCGCCCGATGAGCGCGCAAGCCGGCCTGCTGGCCTCCTTCGACTACCTCGACGGAGCGGTGGACGCCGTCAAGGCGCTGCGCAAGTCGGGATTCAGCAAGATCACCGCCTATTCCCCGCTTCCCGAGCATCATCTGGAGGAAGCGCTGGGGTACGATCAGAGTCCCGTGCGCGTGTTCGCGCTGGTGGGAGGGCTGACCGGTGCCGCGACCGGGTTTGCGTTCACCACGTGGACGTCGATGGACTGGCCGCTGGTGACGGGCGGCAAGCCCATCGTGTCGATCCCGGCGTACTTCATCATCGCGTTCGAGCTGGCGGTGCTGTTCGGCGCGCTGGCCACGGTCATCGGCGTCTTCATCAACGCGAAGCTCCCCCGGCTGCGCCCGCCCGTGGTCTACGATCCCGGCTTCAGCGGCGGACGCTTCGGAATCCACGTGAGCGCGCCCGCCGACCGCATCGAGGAAGCCCGCCGGATCCTCAGCGGCAGCGGTCCGGCCGAACTCACGGAAGAACCCGCCCCGTCTCATGGCTGACCGACCTCGTTTGCGCACCCCCGTCCGCTTCGTCGCGGCCGCGCTGCTGGCCGGGCTCGTGAGCGCGTGCTCGCCCTTCGACGACCTCATGGTGCAGATCTTCGGGCGCAGCATGCGCGACCAGCGCTCGTTCGACCCCTACGAGAACACGCTGCTGCCGCCGGAGGGCTCGGTGCCTTTCTCGGCCGGCAACTTCTCCGCCGGCCCGGACCAGATCTCCCTCGGGCAGCCGGACCCGTCGGCCGAGATGCCGCCGTTCTTCACGATGGCAGAGGTGGCGGGCGAAGCTCCTGTGGTCATGGAGATGGTCAACCCGGTCGAAGCCACCGCCGAGTCGCTGGCGCGCGGCGAGCGGCTCTACAATCGCTTCTGCGTTCCGTGCCACAGCGCGGACGGGGTGGGCGCGAACGCCGCCCTCGCCCCGCTGCATCCCATGGTCCCCCTGTTCAACCTGTCGAGCGCGGCCACCGCGATCCGTCCCGATGGCTACATGTACGGCGTCATTCGCGTCGGGCGGGGACTGATGCCCGCCTACGGACACCAGATTCCGCACTACGACCGCTGGCACATCGTCAATCACATTCGCCAGCTGCAGGCGCAGGCGGGCAACGCGCCCCCGGGGGAGTAGCGGCATGGCCCACATCCACGTCCCGGCCGACATCCCGGTTCGCCATCTGGAGCGCTCCCGGGGCTTCTCGATGTTCTGCGGGGCCCTCTTCCTCGTCGGCGTGATCTCGCTCTTCGTGCTCCGCGCCGCCGATCCCGCGCGCGCCGAGCAGGCCTACTCGGCCAACTGGCTCTTCTTCTTCGCCATTGCCGAGGGCGCGATGCTCCTGTGCGCGGTGACCACCATCGTGAAGGCCAAATGGAACTGGTCGGTGCGCCGCGTGAGCCTCGCCTTCGCCGCCTACCTGCCGATCGCGTTCATCCTCTTCCTTCCCATGCTGGGCCTCAGGGAATCGTATTTCCCCTGGATCGAGGCGATGGAGTCGGATCCCATCGTGCAGGCGAAGGCCGCGTACCTGAACATCCCCTTCCTGGTCGCGCGCAACGTGGCCGGGCTGCTGCTGCTGATCGGGCTGAGCCTGTACCTGGCGTATCAGGCCGTGCGTCCGGACATGGGGCTGGTCGAGCGCGGCGGCGATGCGGGCCGGGAGCGTTGGCGTTCAAGCCTTACGTCGGACTGGATGGGGCAGGAAGCCGAGGAAACCGCCAGCGCCCGCCGTATGGGCCGCGTGGCCCCCGCCTTCATCCTGGTCTACGCCGCCGTGATGAGCATGGTGGTCTACGACTTCGCCATGTCGCTCGAGCCCCACTGGTTCTCCACCATCTTCGGAGCCTGGTATTTCATGGGCGGCTTCTGGGGAGGCATCGCCTCCACCGCCCTGATCGTCGTGCTGTTGAAGCGCCGCCATGCGGATCTGAATCGGCTGATGGGCCTCCAGCAGATGCACGACCTGGGCAAGCTGACCTTCGCCTTCTGCGTGTTCTGGACCTACATCTTCTTCGCCCAGTACATCGTCATCTGGTACGGCAAGCTGCCGTGGGAACAAGCGTGGGTCGTACACCGGACCAACGAGACCTGGGGACCGTTCGCGCTCGCGCTGGTGCTGATGTGCTTCGTGATCCCCTTCGCGGGACTCATCGGGCGCCGGCCCAAGATGAACCCGGGCATCCTCGGCAGCTTCATATGCGTCATCCTGGCGGGGCTCTGGCTGGAGCACCACCTGCTGATCGCGCCTTCGCTGCGGCTCGAGGGGCCGACCATCGGGCTCTGGGAGGGACTGGTGACGCTGGTCTTCCTGGGGCCGCTGCTCTGGAGCCTTCGCTGGTTCCTGAGCACGTTTCCGGTGGTGCAGGTCTGGCAGCCGCCGGAGCAGTTGGAGATGGTGGATCTGGAGGTGACCCGGGAGGAAGCGGGCGTCCGTTAGCCGGTCCGCCTCCGGAGGTGTTTCGAGGCGATGAAGTGCATTTCGTTTGGTCCCGATGGTCGTTGGCGCACCCTTCTTCTCAGGCCGCATAGCCGCTTCCGCTCGGCCGCAGGAGCGAAGATTGCGGTCGCGCTGGCGGTGGTGGCCACGGCCTCGTGCGCAACCGGGGAGCGTGACGTCGGCACATCCGTCGTCTACGACTCCGCCGACGTGACCGTCGTCGAGAATCCGGAGCCCGACCGGCCGCTGGATGTCGAAGTCACGCCGATGGCCGATCTCATACCTCCCGACAGCGCGCTCACGGTGGTGCCCTGGGGTGTCACGGCCGATGAGGCGACCGGGCGGATCTACGTCGCGGATCGACCCAATGACCGGGTCGTCGTGTTCGACTCCTCAGGAAGGTACGCGGGCACCCTGGGACGGTCGGGGGAGGGGCCCGGGGAGTTTCGCAATCCCTGGGCGGTGTCCATGGATCCCTCGGGACCGCTCGTTGTGTGGGACAACGGTCGTCGCCTCCTCAGTCGCTGGTCGAGCGGAGGGGAGCTCCTGGGGGAGCAGCGTCCGGATCTGGACTTCCAGGGCCCGGAGTTCGCGGTGGGAACCGACTGGCTCGCGACCGTGACGGCCACGGGGGCGGGAATGGCGACCAGCCGCCAATTGGTCCTCCACGCGGAAGGCAACACCACGACGTTGCACGAAACAACGGCGGACATGGCCATGATGGAGATGCGCGGCGGGTCCTTTCCGGCCGAAGAGCTGTTCGCTCCCATGCACGTCTGGACGAACCGGGGAGACTCCATCTTCTTCCTCAACGGGCCGTACTATCGTCTCGACATGAGCGTCGGCGGCTCGCTGGAGCTGAGTATCAGGCGGCCCCTGGATCCCATTGAGGTGACACGGGAGATGGCCGTCACGAACATCGAGGAAGGTCCCGGGGCGTATGGCGACCTGATGCGCCGGAATGGCCTGGAGGCGGAGGACATCGTAGCCGCAATCGGATACGAGGAACGGATCTCGCCCGTCCTGAGCGTGACCGCTGCCCCCGGAGGACGACTTTGGGTCACCCGCACGCTTGACGGGTTC
Organism: Gammaproteobacteria bacterium; assembly: GCA_009840525.1. Lineage (GTDB taxonomy): Bacteria > Gemmatimonadota > Gemmatimonadetes > Longimicrobiales > Gaopeijiaceae > BD2-11. Next base: position 9,127 of record VXNP01000149.1, on the reverse strand, counting down.
ACTCCCCACGCCGTCGACGCCTTCGACGCTTCCGGAAGCTACGAGGGCACGTTCGACGCGCCCGGGATGCCGGTTGCGTTCGTGTCCGATTCCACCTTTGTGGCGATTCGGGTAGAGGAGTTCGGAGAGACGATCCTGGCGCTTCACCGGGTGCGCGGGAACGAAGGGAGCTTCTAGAGGACTTTGTAGCGGCAGTCGGCCCGCCGTCCGTGGCTACAGGTCCCCGGCCAGCAACTTCAGCACCTGAGGGTGGAGTGCGGGATTGCTGGAAACCCCCGAGCCACCGTGGATGGTGGGCTCGCCCGAAACGTCCGTGAAGCACCCGCCCGCCTCGGTGAGGATGGTCAGCAGGGGCGCGGCGTCCCAGGAGGCGAGCACAGGATCGACCATGACCTGAGCGCGGCCGGTGGCCACCAGGACGTGGCCGTAGCAGTCGCCCCAGCTTCGCGTGATGCGGGCGGCGGCGGTCAGGGCCCTCCAGCCGGCCTCGCCGGCATGGCCGTGAAAGACGCTCTCGTCCGTGGTGAGCACCAGGCTCCGGTCCAGCCGATTCTCCGCCGAGACCGAGCATGGCTCGCCGTTCCAGCGGCACCCAAGGCTCTTGGCCGCCGTGACCGTCTCCCCGAGCGCCGGGAGGTGGACAACCCCCACGACGGGCTCATCCTCCACCTCGATGCCGACCAGGACGCCCCATAGCGGCACCCCGTGAACGAACGACTTCGTCCCGTCGATCGGATCGAGAATCCAGCGCACGGAAGCTCCGGGAAGCACTTCGCCGTGCTCCTCGCCGACGATGCCGTGGTCCGGGTAGCGCCGCCGGATCTCCGCGCGCAGGAGACTCTCGGCTTCCCGGTCCGCGATAGTGACGGGAGTGTCGTCGGCCTTGGTTTCGACCTCGATCCGGGCGCCGAAATACCCCAAGGCGACCTGTCCGGCGGCCCGCGCAAGCTCTTCGGCCGTGCGCGCCAGGTCAGCGAGGTCGATGGGGGTCGGGCGGGTTGCGTTCATGGCGGAGAGCGGACGGGGCGCTGCGGGGAGTCGGTGCTCCGCGGCGGGCGGGGAAACCCGTGCGCGCCGAGCACTTGCGCCCAAAGGTACCGAAACCCCAGGTCCGCCGGGAGCGGTCGGGCGGCCGCGCGACGGCGGCGGAGATCCCGGTCCGCTGCCGCCAGGGCGTCCTGCCAGCGATACAGTGCGGCGAGACCGAAGCTGACCGTGACGCCGTGCGGCGAGAGCAACGGATGCCGCGCGACCGCCCGGGCCAGGCGGTCAGCGGCCGAGCGAACCCGGCCCGCGTTCATATGCGCGAAGATGACGACGAACTCGTCGCCGCCCAGCCGCGCCGCAAATGGCGAATCACATGCGGAACCCGCACGGCCCGATCGCCTCGAGCCGTTCGCCACGGCCCTCCCAAACACGGTGGCCACCGCGGTGAGCACCCGGTCGCCCTCCAGGTAGCCATGCCGGTCGTTGAAGCGCTTGAAGTCGTCCACGTCGAAGAGAACCAGCGAGAGGGGACGCAGGGCACCGGGGACCAGGACGCGATCCAGATGGTGTTCCAGATGGCGGCGATTGGGAAGCCCGGTCAGCCGGTCGGTTAGAGCCAGACGTCGATTCGCGGCTGCACTCCGTTGGATCCGGCGCAACTTCAACTCCAACTCGCGTACGTAGCGTGCGTCGAGAAGGCAGCGCATGCCACCGCTCGTTCCCCGGGGCTGGCGGCGAACCCGGGCTGGCCTCTTCGTCAAGCGTCCGTCTTCATGCGTCGGACTCCGGGCGATGTCCCGGGGGCGTGATCCCGCACCGGGTGTGGGCGGACGGGCGACCCAGTGAGGCTAGCGCCGCACCTCCCGGGCAGGAATGGAAGATCGGGACCGATGCGGTCCCGGCTCGCGGGAGAAGCGCGTCAGCCGGTCTGCTCCGACGGTTCCGCGGTGGACGCCTCTACTTCGCCGGCGGATTCGGCCCCGTCGTGCCCGGCCGCCAACCCTTCCGCGCGCTCGGCGTAGCGCCTGATCTCGTACCCGACGGCCCGCAGGATTCCCGCTTCCTGGGTGTCCGGCTCGGCCCGCGCGATGATCGTGCGCAGCGTGCGCATCACACCTTCGGGCGCGCGGCGGGTGAAGAAGTCGATGCGGTCGAGGCCGCGCTCGAGGACCGCGTAGGTCTCTTCCAGTTCGGCGCTGGTGGCGGGTTCGGTCGCGCGCCGCCCCCGGGGCAGCTCCGCCGCGTCGTGCGCCGCCAGGAAGATCTCGTAGGCCAGGATCAGCACCGCCTGCGCCAGGTTGAGGCTCTTGTACTCGGGGAGGGTGGGCACGATGGCCACCCGGTTGCACAGGTCGAGCGCCTGGTTGGAGAGCCCCCGGTCCTCGCGCCCGAAGAGCGCCGCCACGGTGCCCCGTGACGCGCGCTCGACCACCTGGGCCGCCAGGTCGCGCGGCCGCCCGTAGTTGCGGTGGGCGGTGCGGGCGCGCGCCGTGGTGCCGAGCACGAAGGTGGTGTCGGCCAGGGCATCGGCCAGGGTGTCGTGGATCTCGGCGCGCTCGACCAGGTGGTCGCTGCGGTGGGCGATCCCGGTGATCCGCCAGGCATCGAACTCCGCGGGACGAACCAGGCGCAGCCGGTCGAGCCCCATGTTCATCATCGCCCGCACCGTGCCCGCGATGTTGACCAGGTTCTGCGGCTCGTGCAGCACGACCACCACGTTGGAGAGCGGAGAAGCCTCCGCGGGCACATCTCCCTGCACGGGGCGGGTCAGCGTTCGCGGAGGAATCCGCGAGAATCCGCGGGCGTCAGGACTCGGGAGCTACCTCTTCCTCGGGCGCCTCGGGAAGCTGGGGCAGCTCATCCGCCTGGCCCTCCTTCAGACCGCGCTTGAAGTTCTTGATGCCCGTGCCCACTCCGCGGGCGAACTCGGGAATCTTGCGGCCGCCGAAGAAGAGGACCAGGAGGCCCAGCGCCAGAAGGATCTCGTTGAATCCCAGCAGCAGGGGCAGCGCCACAAAGACCAGGTCTGGACCGAACATGTTCTCGCCTCGATGTCGTGGGTCGACCTCTGGAAGGTAGCAGCCCGTGGACGAATCCGCCCACTGCTACGCCCCCGCCTCTCGCAGCAGCAGCTTCGCGATGGTCTGAAGCTGCATGTTGGTCGTCCCTTCGTAAATGGTTCCGATCTTGGCGTCGCGATAGAACTTCGCGACCGGGTAGTCGCTGGTGAAGCCGTATCCACCGTGCAGATCCACGCACTCCGACGCCACCCGCTGGGCCGCCTGCGATGCGAAGAGCTTGGCCATCGCCGCCTGGCGGATGTAGGGGAAGCCGCCGTCGCGCAGGCGGGCCGCGTTGTACACCAGCAGGCGCGCCGCTTCCACGTCGGTGGCCATCTGCGCGAGCTGAAACTGAACCCCCTGAAACTCGGAGACGGAGCGGCCGAACTGCTCCCGCTGCCGGGTGTAGCGGAGCGTGTGGTCGAGGGCGCCCTGCGCCAGCCCCACCATCTGGGCTCCGATGCCGATGCGCCCCTCGTTGAGGGTGGCGATCGCGATTCTGTACCCGAGACCGACCTCGCCCAGCAGATTCGCGCCGGGAACCCGGCAACCGTCCAGCACCACCTCGGTCGTCGACGACGCCCGAATCCCCAGCTTCTGCTCCCTCCTGCCAACGGAGAGACCCGGGGTGTTTCTGTCCACAAGAAAGGCGGTGATGCCGCGGTAGCCCGAATCCGGATCGACGTTGGCGAAGACGATATAGAGCCCGGCTTCGGCTCCGTTGGTGATCCAGAGCTTCTGGCCGTTCAGAATCCAGTCGTCACCCGCCCGCACGGCGGTGCATCGAAGGGCGAACGCGTCGGATCCGCTCCCCGCCTCCGAGAGCGCGTAGGCGCCGACCGTGTCGGAGGCCAGGCGCGGCAGGTGGCGGGCCTGCTGCTCCACGGTTCCGTAGCGGAGGAGCGCGTTGATGACGAGGGTGTTCTGCACGTCCACCAGCACGGCCACGGCAGGGTCCACGGCGGAGAGCTCCTCCACGACGAGCACTGCCGCGAAGAACGAGCTGCCCGCTCCCCCGAAGCGTTCGGGAATCTCCACGCCCATGAGGCCGAGCTCGAACAGCTTGCGGATCAGCGCCGGATCCATGGCCTCCTTCGCATCCATGGCGGCTACCCTGGGTGCGATCTCGCTCCGCGCGAAGTCCCGCACCGCCTGCTGAAAGAAACGTTCCTCCTCGCCAAGGGATGTCAGCGGGCTGCGCATTCCGTCCGGGAAGCCTGCCTGCATGAGAGAGAGCGTCTCCTGCGCTGGAAAGCGAAGAATGGACCGACCCATGGACCGCGTTCCCGATCCCCGGGTGGCGGCGCGAACATCGCGCGCGCGGCGCGCCGTACAACCCCCCGGGGCCGTCCGGCGTTCCCGCGCGGAGCCCGGAGCCCGAGGCCCGATCCGGCTTCTTCGCCGGGGCGCGGGTATCGGGGTTGACTCGGAAGGAACGCGCTTTCTATAGTCCCGAACCGAAATCCACCCTCGATCCCGCCTGTGCCCGGAGCAGCCATGTCCGACATCCCCGAGCATCTCTACTACACCGAGGAGCACGAGTATGTGGGGGAGACCGACGAGGAGAGCGTCTACGTCGTCGGCATCACCGACTACGCGCAGGGGGAACTGGGCGACATCGTGTACGTGGAACTGCCCAGGGTCGGCACGCACTTCGACCGGATGGAGGTGTTCGGCGTCATCGAGGCGGTAAAGGCGGTCAGTGACCTCTACTGCCCGATCGCGGGCGAGGTCGTTGAAATCAACGAGGCAATCGACCTCGATCCGGCCCTGGTCAACGGCGACCCCTACGGGGACGGCTGGATGATCAAGCTGCGCGCGGAGGACGACGACGCGCTCGAGGGCCTGATGAGCCCCGAGGACTACGAGTCCCACATCGACGGGTGAGGACCACCGCATCCGCGCTTCGCGGATTTCCCGAGTAATGCCCGATATCGCGCACGAGAACCGATTCCCCCGACGACATCTCGGTCCCGGGCCCCGGGATGTGCGCGCGATGCTGGAGGAGCTGGGCTACGATTCCCTCGACGGGCTGGTCGCGGACACCGTGCCCGAATCGATTCGCCTGGGGTGCGAACTGGATCTTCCCGAGGGGATCTCCGAATACGAACTGATGGGACGGCTGCGGGAGATCGCCTCGCGCAACCAGGTCTTCCGCTCCTACCTGGGGATGGGCTACGCGGGCACCATCACCCCGCCCGTGATTCTCCGCAACATCCTGGAGAACCCCGGCTGGTATACGCAGTACACCCCATATCAGGCGGAAATCGCGCAGGGCCGGCTGCAGGCACTGCTGAATTTCCAGACCATGGTAGGGGATCTCACGGGCTGCGCAGTCGCCAACGCGTCGCTGCTGGACGAGGCCACCGCAGCCGCCGAGGCCATGACGCTCTGCCTGGCGTCGACGCGCGACCGTGGCCGCAACCGCTTTCTGGTCGCCTCCGACTGCCACCCGCAGACCATCGAGGTGGTGCGCGCCCGGGCAGAGCCGCTCGGCATCGAGGTGGTGGTCGAGCACCCGCGCGACTGGGCACTCGGCGACGATGTGTTCGGCACGCTGGTCCAGTACCCGGGCACCGACGGCAGCGTGCGCAACTACCGGGCGCTCTCGGACGCCGTACACGCGGCCGGGGGACTGGTGGTCATGGCCACCGACCTGCTCGCGCTCACCCTGCTCACCTCCCCCTGGGAGATGGGCGCCGACATCGCGGTGGGCAACAGCCAGCGCTTCGGCGTCCCGCTCGGCTACGGCGGACCGCACGCCGCCTTCATCGCCGCGCGCGACAACATGCGCCGCCAGATGCCGGGCCGGATCATCGGCGTCTCCATCGACGCCCACGGCAACCCCGCGCTGCGCATGGCGCTGCAGACACGGGAGCAGCACATCCGCCGCGAGCGCGCCACCTCCAACATCTGCACCGCCCAGGTGCTGCTGGCCGTCATGGCGGGAATGTACGCCGTCTACCACGGGCCGGAGGGACTGCGGCGCATCGCCACCCGGGTGCGCAACCTGACCGGCGTGCTGGCCGAGGGCGTGCGCAGGCTGGGCCATCGGGTGGTCAACGAGGTCTTCTTCGACACGCTGACCATCGCACCCGCGGGCGTGAGCGCGCGCCGGATCGTGGAGCGGGCGCGGCACCGCGGGATCAACCTGCGCGAGAGCGCCGGGCACGTGGGCGTGGCGCTGGACGAAACCGTGGGGCCGCAGGATCTGGACGATCTCTTCGGGGCCTTCGCGGGAGAGGACGGGCCCGGATTCGACGCCGCCGCTCTCGCCCGGGAGACGGAGGTGCCGCCCCTGCCTCCGAAGCTCGCGAGGCAGACCGTGCTCCTCGATCACCCGGTCTTCAACAGCTATCACTCCGAGACGGAGATGCTGCGCTACATCCGCCGTCTGGAGAGCCGCGACCTGTCACTGACCACGAGCATGATCCCGCTCGGCTCGTGCACCATGAAGCTGAACGCCACCGCGCAGATGACGGCGGTGTCCTGGCCGGAGTTCGGCGCCATACATCCCTTCGCGCCGCCGGAGCAGGCTGAGGGGTACCGGCACATCATCACGGACATGGAGCGGTGGCTGGCCGAGATCACGGGATTCGCCGCCACCTCCCTGCAGCCCAACTCGGGAGCCCAGGGCGAGTACGCCGGCCTGCTGGTGATCCGCGCGTACCACCACGACCGCGGCGACAGCGGGCGCGACGTGTGCCTCATCCCCTCCTCCGCGCACGGCACCAACCCGGCCAGCGCCGTCATGGCGGGCATGAAAGTGGTGGTGGTCAAGTGCGACGCGGACGGCAACATCGACACGGATGACCTGCGCGCCAAGGCCGACCGGCACGCCGACCGGTTGAGCGCGCTCATGGTCACCTATCCGTCCACCCACGGGGTCTTCGAGGAGCGCATCCGCGAAGCCTGCGACATCGTGCACGAGCGCGGGGGACAGGTCTACCTGGACGGCGCCAACCTGAACGCCCAGGTGGGGCTGGCGCGACCCGGGGACTACGGCGCCGACGTGTGCCACATCAACCTGCACAAGACCTTCGCCATCCCGCACGGCGGAGGCGGGCCCGGAATGGGCCCCATCTGCGCGGCCGAACACCTGGCGCCCTTCCTCCCCGGCCACCCGCTGGTAGGGACCGGGGGCGAGAAGGCGATCGGCTCCATCTCCGCGGCCCCGTGGGGCAGCGCGAGCATCCTGCTCATCTCCTGGGCCTACATCGCGCTGCTGGGCCGCGAAGGGACGAGGAAGGCGACGGAGGTCGCCATCCTGAACGCCAACTACATGGCGAACCGGCTGGAGAAGCACTTTCCGGTGCTCTACAAGGGCGCGCGCGGCCGGGTTGCGCACGAGTTCATCCTCGACCTGCGGCCGCTCAAGCGGGCGACCGGGATCACCGACGAGGACGTGGCCAAGCGCCTCATGGACTACGGCTTCCACGCGCCCACCATGTCCTTCCCGGTGCTCGGCACGATCATGGTCGAGCCCACCGAAAGCGAGTCGCGGGAGGAGCTGGACCGCTTCTGCGACGCGCTGGTGTCGATCCGGGCGGAAATCCAGCAGATCGAGCTGGGGCTTGCCGACCGCAAGGACAACGCGCTCAAGAACGCCCCGCACACGGCGGCGGTGGTGGTAAGCAGCGATTGGAATCACGCCTACAGCAGGGAGCAGGCCGCGTTTCCGGCTCCCTGGACGAGGGAGGCGAAATTCTGGCCCTCGGTGGGCCGGGTCAACAACGCATTCGGGGACCGCAATCTGGTTTGCGTCTGTCCCCCGGTGGAGAGCTACTCGGAGGTTTGACCATGGCCAGCCTGACGTATCACGGACACGCCACCTTCCTGCTCGAGCTGGACGACGGCACGCGCATCTCCATCGACCCCTGGTACGAGGAGAGCCCCGCCAACGACCTGTCGCTCGCGGATCTGGGCGATGTCGGCTACGTGCTCTGCTCCCACGGGCACTTCGATCACTTCGCGGATGCCATCCCTCTGGCGAACGCAACCGGGGCCACGCTGGTGTCGACCTTCGAGATCGTGGCCTTCGCCCAGACCCAGGGGGTCGAGAACGCGCATCCGATGCACATCGGCGGCGGCTACAACTTCCCCTTCGGGCACGTGAAGATGACGCCGGCGCTGCACGGCGGGCAGGTGCACGGAGACAACACCGGGGCGTACACGACAGTCCCGGGCGGGCTGCTCATCGATGCCGACGGCACCCGCGTCTACCACGCGGGCGACACCGCGCTGCTGACGGACATGAAGCTGCTGCGTGGCCAGGTCGACGTGGCCCTGCTGCCTATCGGCGACAACTTCACCATGGGCCCCGAGGACGCGGCCATAGCGGTCGACTTCATCCAGCCTTCGGTGGTGGTGCCGATCCACTACAACACCTTCCCGCCCATCGTGCAGGACCCGGAGGCGTTCCGGGCGCTGGTGGGGGATGCCGCGCGGGTCGAGGTGATGGCGAGTGGGGACGTGCTGGAGCTCGGCGCGGGCTGAGGGAGGTCGCGGCGCGCTTCGGCCCGCTTGAAGGGACGGGTCTGCGCACGCGGCGGCGGATGTCCGGCGGGGAGCATTGGCAGGACGCTGCTCGACGGCTGTCCGGCGCGGCGGGGTGGCGCGAGACGGTCCGCCGCATGGCTCGCCTCCGGTGGACGGTCGTGTTCGATCCGCCCCGTGACGGCGCGGCGAACATGGCGGTGGACCATGCCCTCGCCGACACGGTCGAGCCGGACGAGGGATGGCTGCGCCTCTACCGCTGGGTCCGACCCACCCTCTCGCTGGGCCGCCACGAACCGGCCGCGGACGTCTATGACTTCGCGCGCGCGGAGAGGCTGGGCGTCGACGTGGTGCGCCGTCCCACAGGCGGCCGAGGCGTGCTCCACGACGCCGAGCTGACCTACGCGGTGGTCGCCCCGATCGCCGCGGCGGGGCGGTTGCGCGCGGCCTACGCGGTGGTGCACGCCGGACTGGCCGCCGGACTGCGCGCCCTCGGGGCGGACGCCCGGTTGGCCGCGGGGGTGGCGCCCGGACCGCCGCGGGCGGGAGCATGCTTCGACGCGACCGCCGGGGGGGAGGTGGTG
>VXNP01000128.1 GCA_009840525.1 Gammaproteobacteria bacterium | reverse complement strand
GTCCGGGGGCGCCGGCGTCCCCTCGGCGCGGACGTGCTCGTGGCCGGTGGGGGGCGGGGCGGGCTGGTGGGTCGGGCCGCTCGCGTGGCGGTCGAGGTCGCCGGCCGCGTGCACGGAAGCGAAGGTGTGCGCGCCGGCCTCTAGCATGGGCACGGGCGCACCCATGTCACAACGGAGCGCGACCAACTGGGACCACGACAGGGCCGCGAGGGCGAATACGGCTGCGGTGCGGCGCATGAGTGCAATGTGCGCCGGGGGGCGGCAGGGCGTCAACAAGGCGCTGCCCGGGTCAGCGGCCCCCATCCCCCGGAAGGTACTTCGTCGGGATCGGGTGGTCGGGTCCTTCGCCGAGCCAGAAGATCGACACCACCCACCAGCGCGACCCGTCGTTCATCAACTGAATCGAGTTGATGCCGCGGGTGAACGGCTCCGGGTCGCTCGCGCTCCGGCGCGACTCGTAGCTGCTGAACGCGTGCGCGATGACGCCGTACTCCTCGGTCACCCGGTGGATCTCCACCTCATGGAAGCCGTTGGCTTCAAGCGACTCGCCGGCCACCTCCGCGTACTCGTCGGGCGTGATCACCCTGCGCGCCCAGGTCGCGCCGCCGCCGGGGCGCCCCACCGGGCTGAGGGTCGCGCCGGACACGAACAGCGAACGGAAGCGGTCCCAGTCGCGCGCCACGCCCGCGTCGCCGGAGATGACGTCGTAGAGGGCCGTGATGATGGCGTCGATGGACGCGACATCGGCCGGGTCGGCGGCGGGCTGCTGGGCGGTGGCGGGGGTTGGCGCCCAGGCAGCCGCCACCCCGGTCACAAGGACCAGGGCGGCCAGCCATGCCACGGAGACGGGGCGGCCTGGAGGACGTTGGCGCGTAGCGTTCATAGGTGCGGATCCGTGATTGGGAACGCCGGGCAGTTCCGGCAGTTCGAGGCTACATGATCACCCGCCGCATGTACTGCCTCACCTTCTCCATGTACTTCTCGAAGAAGTGCTTCTGGATGTCGTTCATGTCGAGCTCGCGGCCCTGGATGTAGGCCTGCTCGATGTCGGTGGTCATGTCGAGCGGCGTGCCCGTCGTGATGAGGAAGGTCGCCTGCTTGCCCGGCTCCAGGGAGCCGACCCGGTCGTCGAGCCCCATGAACTCCGCCGGGTTGATGGTCACCGCCCTCAGCGCCTCGTCCTCCGGAAGCCCGAACGCAACCGCCACGCCGGCCTCGAAGGGCAGCCGGTTCGAGTACAGCGAGCCCGAGCCACCGGAGATCGCGAAGCGCACCCCCGCCTGGTGCAGCCGCGCCGGCATGGAGTACGCGCCGTCGTAGCCCTCGTAGTCCCGGCCGGGGGCGGCCATCGTCGATGTCAGGATCACGGGGATGTCCTCGGCGACCAGGCGGTCGGCCACGTGGATGGCGTCGCGGCCGCCGCGGATGACGATCCGGAGGTTCTCTTCCTGCGCCCAGGTGACGGCGTCGTTGATCTGCGCCGCGCCGTTGGCCGCGACCACGACCGGAAGCTCCTCTTCGAAGACAGGCATCATCGCCAGATAACGCGAGTCGCTGCGCACCTCTTCGCCAGCGGCGACCGCGTCCCGGTACGCCCGCGCCTCGGCGAAGAAGCTCTTCAGTTGCTGAACCTGCTCCTCGTAGCTCGGTGGGTCCTCCTGCTGACCGAAACCGAAGCCGCCGAAGCCAAAGAAGCGGCGGGGGTTCGGGTTCGGCCAGTTCACGTTGAGCGCCGCGGCCGACTGCATCGACATCTCTTCCCAGCTCCAGCCCTCGAGGGCCATCGCCGAGGACATGCCGGAGACGAGGCCGCCGTCGGGGGTCGTGAGCGTGGTCAGCACGCCGGCCGAACGCGTCGTGCCGATGTGTCGGCTCTCGGCGTTCACGGCGACATCCGCCCGCACGTTCGGGTTGAAGTCCCCCAGTTCATTGATGTCGTTTGAGACCCCCACCGCCCCGATCTCGGCGATCCCCACCGTGCTGTAGGCGTCGATGAGCCCGGGATAAATGTGCTTCCCGGTCGCGTCCACCACGCGGGTCCCGTCCGGAATCTCCAGGTCGGCGCCGACCGCGGTGATCACCCCGTTCTCGAAGAGGATGGTCCCGTTCTCGATGACACCACTCGTAACCGTGTGAATTGTCGCCCCCTGCAAGGCCATCGGCTCGGCCTGCGGGGGCACCGTCATCCGCACCTGGGCCTCGACGGCCGTCGGCGCCAACAGCCACAGCGCCAGTGCCGCGCAGGCGGTGCCGCCCGCCCGTGTCCGGGTTCCGTTCATCGCCCGTCGCTCGATCGTCGTCATCAGTTTCTCTCCATCTGAGCGTTCCGGTCGCCGTTGCCCTCCACGGACAGGATGGCCTGGATGAGCTGCGTGCGTTCCTCCGCGATCCGGTCCCGCAGGGCCGCGTCCTCCTCGAGCGAGAAGTACCGGCGGCCGTCGACCCACGTTTGCTCGGCGCGCGAGAACTGCGACAGCGGGTTGCCGCTCCAGATCACGAAGTCGGCGTCCTTGCCGGCCTCCAGCGAGCCGACCTGGTCCTGGATCGCCACGGCCTGCGCCGCCTGGTTGGTCACCGTCGACATCGCCTGCTCCGGGGTGAGCCCGGTGCGCAGCAGCTTGCCCGCCTCCCAGTTCATGCGGCTGGCGATCTCGCTGTTGTCCGAGTGCAGTGAGGTCACGACTCCCGCCTCGATCAGGATGCGGGCGTTGTACACCGTCGCGTCGTAGGCCTCCATCTTGAACGCGCCCCAGTCGCTCCAGACGACCGCTGCGACACCGGACGCGGCGAGCTCGGGCGCAATCTTGTAGGCCTCGACCCCGTGCTGCAGCGTCTGGACCCGGAAGCCGAACTCCTCGGCCAGCCGGACCAGCGCCAGGAACTCGTCCGCGCGATAGCCGTGCGACGAGATCAGGAGCTCCTGGTCGAGGATGTCCAGGATCGCCTCCATGCGCAGGTCGCGCCGCGGGGGCAGTCCCTCCTGGTTCTCCTCCCACTGCTGCCACTCGCGCTCGTAGTCGCGCGCGGCCATGAAGTGGTCGCGGATGATCTCCTGCACGCCCATGCGGGTGTCGGGATAGCGCCCCTGACGCCGCTTCGGGTTCTCGCCCAGCGCGAATTTCACCGTGCGGGGCGCGTTCTCGAGCTTGAGATCCTCGGGCAGCGCCCCCCAGCGCATCTTCACGAAGACGTTCTCGCCCCCGATCGGATTCGCGGAACCGTGCTTGATGTGCGCAGTGGTGAGCCCGCCGGCCAACTGCCGGTACATCCAGATGTTGTTGTGGGTCACGACATCGCCCATGCGCACCTCGGGGACGATCGCGAAGCCGCTCTCGTTGACCGCGCTCACGCCCGAGTGGATGTGCGGATCGATCATCCCCGGCGTGACGTGCTTGCCGCTCGCGTCGATCTCCACAGCACCGCCCGGGGCGTCGAGATCCATGCCGACCGCCTCGACCGCCCCCGCGCGCACCAGGAGGTCGGCACCTTCCAGGATCCCCTGCGGCCCCTGGGTCCAGACCGTCGCGTTGCGAATCACGACCGCGCCGGGCTGCTCCGGGATCGAGGTGCGGCCGTAGTCCATCATGGGCCGGATAAAGGGCAGGTCGATCTCGGGCACGTCCATCGCGACCGTCCCGCGCGCGGCACCCTCGAAGGGTTCGCTGCGTATGCCGCGGAAGGACGGGTCAGCCCCATTGGGCAGCGAGGTCCATCCGAAGAAATCGTCGCCGCGCACCGAACCCGACAGGAGCGCCATTCCCTGATAGCCGAGCACCTCGCCGTTGAAGCGAACGTCGATCCGGCCGGTCTCCGCGACCGCGCTGGCCGATTCGAGGTCGATCCGCGCACCGCCCGGAAGCTCGGGCCCGGTGCTGGCGATATCGAGGTAGCCGCGCAGCCGGTTCAACGGACCCTCCAGGACGAGAACGGCTTCGAAGCCCCACTCGTCGTCCGAGGCGATCTCCCAGCTTCCGCGCGGATCGATCTGCGCCGGGCGGGTCACGCCGTAGACCCTTCCCTGCACCCATACGTCGCGGACCGTCGCCTCCTCGGCGAAGATGTCGCCCTCGCTCACGATCAGGTTGGCAACCTTGCCCTCGGCGATGGTCCCGTGGGTCCGATCGATGCCGAGCCAGGATGCGGGCGTGGTGGTGAGCGCCGCCAGCGCATCGTCCGCCTCGAGCCCCCGCGCCACCGCGACGCGCAGATTGGGCAGAAACTCGTTCAGCGACGAGAGGCCGTCGGTGGTAATGGCGAAGCGGACCCCGGCATCGGAAAGCTGCGCCGGGCTGGTGGGCGCCAGATACCAGTGGCGCAGATCGGCGAGCGAGGCATCGAGCGCCGCCCCCGGATGACCCACGTCAGGGGCGTCCGGGAAATCGAGCGGAACGATGAGGGGCTCAGTGCGCCCCCGAAGCACGTCGATGAGCCTGTATTCCAGGCCGTTCCCCCGGTACCACGCATCGAGCCCGAACTCCGAGGCGAGATCGTGCGCGCGCAGGTATTCCTCCTCGCTGCCGGTCTCGAAGATGACCGGCTGATCGCCGTCCGCCGCGTCCTCGAGCGCCGCCAGGGCTTCGCTGGTCTCCGGGGGCAGGAAGGCGCGGCCGCTCGACTCGTAGGCATCCCAGGCGCGCTCGTACCAGTCGGCGTCCATGAACGTCTGCTTCATGAGCGAGATCGTGCCCATGGCGGAGTTGGGATACGATCCGCCGAGTTCGAAGGAGCGCTGGAAGCCGATGGCCTGGGCGATGTCGGGGCGCAGCACCCGGTCGCGGACGCCCTCGTCCCCGAGATTGACCAGCGAGGCGGTGCCCCGGAAGATGCCCTGGCTGGGAACAGCCAGCGCCGCGCCGAACCCCTGCGAGCGGAGTGCCGCGCGCCGGCCGGCGTCATCCTGCAGGTTGCGCGTCGTGGAGAACCACGCCCGAACCTGCGGATTCCAGTGCGTGGGACCCACGTCACCGCCCTCCGGAACATCGTCCATCCCAAGATCCGCGTGCGCGTCGATGAAGCCCGGATAGACCGTGAGCCCATTGAGATCCCAGACGCGCGCGCCCGGCGGCGCGCCGCCACCCCGGACCTCCTGGATGAGGCCGTCGCGGATCACGATCGTAGCGTCGTCCATGACCTGTCCCGGCCCGGTCACAACCCGCGCCCCCACCAGCGCGTGGAATCCGGTGCCGTTGTCGCGCATGCCCTCAATCGGCTGGGTCCGGGTCGCCTGCTGGGCCCCGGCGCCAGTGGCCAGGACGGCCGCGAGCCCCATTGTACCGAGTATTGCCTTCACGGAACCCCCCATTTGTCACCCCTGCGTGAATCGCCTCGTTTCCAAAACCCGGCCGGCCCGCCTGAGCCCGTCGGGACCGAGCAATATTGATGACTAGTCTTCGCGTGGCGTCCGGTCAATTCAGTCCGCTCGATCCTCTTCGGGCGGGGCGTCCGAACCGCGCGGCAGGGTTCTGGAATCCGGGCCCGGAGCCCGCGCGGACCTTGGCAGCGTGTCGAGTCCAACCCTGGCCGCAGAAGCTGCGCGAGGGAGCGCAGCCCGGGCTTCGAGCCTCCTGATCGCGGCCGCGACCGCCGGACCCGCAGCCTCCTGTGAGCCGGTCCTCCTCAGCACTTCGCGGAGGCGGGGGAGCGCTTCCACGGCGTGGATCCCGGCGAGCGCGTTGGCCGCGTGCGTCCCCGAGGGCCCTTCGAGCGCACCCTCCAGGGCCGCGACCACCTGCGCCCTGTACGCTCCGTCGTCGGCCTTGAGAGGCCCGAAATCGCCGCCGAGCGCCGCGAGGACGGTATCGACGCGATCCCCTGCACCCAACTGCCTCAACGCCCCCGCGACCCTCTGCTGAACGGGTTCGCCGTCCGCGTCCCGGGTGTCACCCAGCAGGGGGATCAGGGGACCGATCGCATCAGTGTGCCCAATCGCCGCGAGTGCTTCGATCGCCCGGGCCCTGAGCAGAGCGTCGTCGTCCCGGAGGACCGACGAGAGGGCCGGAACGGCTGCCGGATTCCCCAGCCGTCCGAGCGCGGCTGCCGCATCGCGGCGGGGTCCATCGCCCTCCCACAGGAGGTACTTGTCCTTGATCTCGCCCCCGGGCGCGGACAGGCGCCGGATGTGGATCTCCACATCATCCTCATAGGCCTCGCCTTCGTGACACAGTTCCTGCAGGACTTCGGCGAAGAGGTCGAAAAGAGTCCGCAGCCGTGCCAGGTCCTTGATGACGCCGGTCGACTGGAAGTGGAGTTCGTCCACACCCGCGGGGAACTTGCTCCGCCATCCTTCGTGGGCCTTTACGGAAAGCCGAATCTTCGGTTGCGCGGCGATGAGGCGCCGGATCTTCTGGTTGTCGAAGAAGCGTCGCACGCGCCCGGGCGCATTGCCCTTGATCACGAAGTCGTCGTCGAAACGGGGATGTCCGACCTCGATGTCCTGCATGCCCAGCCCCTTTCCGAGTTCGCTGAAGAGGCTCGCGCGGTAGATCTCGAACCTGAAGCCTTCCGGATTGAAGTAGGGAGCCCGGAGGCGGGTGTAGGTCTGGCTCGACTGGCCGGTGCTCACCGTGAAGGTATCGAGCGTGATGATCCAGTCGTCGGCGCGAACCTGGACGGCGGTAGGCGTGAAGAGGTCTCCTTCATGGAAACGGCCGCCCACCTCACCCGAGAGCTTCTGCCAGATCTCCTTCCGGCTCGGCCCGAAGAGGGACTTGAGGAAGCTCATCGCAATCGCACCACCGGGTGTTTGACCTTCAGGTCGGTCTTGCGCAGCAGATCGTGCACGGTAACGCACAGCCAGCGGTTCTCGTCAACCGAGTAGGTGACGCGCAGCCGGGGCGCCGTGCCCCTGCCGGGCGGGTTCAGCGGCAGCGCCGGATCCGCCTCGTTGAGGCAAAGGCAGAAGGCTCGCTCTCCCGCGGTCCGGGGCGTGAAGTACCGCGAGCCGTTCGGGCGCTCGGTCCACTCGACCGGACGCCCGGCGACCCTCCCCACCTCGCAGACGAAGAGATTGATGTGCTGCTGGCCGTCGAAGCCGGCGGCGTAGTAGCGCGTCACGAAGTTGTCGGCTGTCGGAAAGCAGGTGCCGCCGGGGATCAGCAGCTCGTACTCGGCCTCTCCGCCATCGTCGGGCAGCAGGCGAAGCGCGTAGTCGTGGTAGATGAAGTCCTGGACGTGTGCGCCTCCGGCGTAGATGCACGCCCCCCGGGCGACGCTCGCGAAGGGGAGCCATTCGCGCACCTTCTCCCGCCCGAGCACGTCGCCCACGACGTTCCGTACCTCGGGAAGGAGGGTGGAGCCGCCCTCGAGGATCACATCGTCGATCTCGTCCCGGGGGACGCCGTGCCGGGCGCGGAGTTCGTTGAGCAAGGCGTCGAGAAGCTCCCGCATGCGCGCGTAGAGCCCCTTCCCGGCGAGAATGTCGTGCAGGACGTCGTAGTCCAGCGTGCCGAACGACTCGTTCCGGAAGGTGAAATCGCCCTCGCTCCCGGCGCTCGCGAGCAGCTTCACGCGCTCGGCCTCCCACCGGAGCGCCACCTCCCACTCGGGCCAGTCGTGCAGCGCCGAGGGCACGAACCGCTCAAGAATCCAGCCGTCGACGTCGTCGCCGCCGAGCTCGACGGCCTGCTTCGCCAGGACCTCTGCCCGCCCGGTCTCCATCGTCCGGGCGCCCTGCGTCCGGACCACGGCGGCCTCCATCGATCCGCCCCCGAAATCAAAGGCCACCAGGGTGGTGGGGCGTCCGACGTCCACCCCGTAGCCGAGCGCGGCCGCGACGGGTTCGTCGAGCGTGCGGAACACGATCCCCGTCGGCCTGCCCCGGAGGCGCGCCCAGACCCGCTCCCACCAGCCGTGCCGCTTCAGGCTCCGGACGATCGCCTGCAGTTCGGCCCGGTACGTCTCGTAGAAGCCGCTCGGCGTGGCGATGGTGATGTCGGTGATCTCTTCGTCGAAGCGCGTTTCCAGGGCGCGGATGACCTGGCGGAGGAAGAGCGAAGCGACATCCTGGGCGATGAAGCTCCTCCCGCCCACGCGCGCCATGGCCCGGCCGCTCTCCATCCCGAGATGGCGCTTGAAGCCGCGCGCGAAGCCCGCCGCCTGCCCGTCCCAGTTGTAGGTGACGGCTTCCTGGCCGATCAGGACCTTGTCGCCGTCCCCGTCCATGACGCATACGCAGGAAGGCATGACGGGCGTCTGCGTGACGGGCTCGAGTTTCGCGAGGTCCGGCAGGTTGACGATGTGCGGCCGACCCGAGCGGTCTTCGCAGATGGTCGTGTTGGAGGTGCCGAGGTCGACGGCCCAGTGGGTTGGCATGGATGAATCTAGTGTCATGATGTATGGTGTCGAGTTCGCCGGGGACCGCGGGCCAACCAGGATCACAGGCGATGGCTGAACAGAACTTCGATCGGGCAACGGCGGACCGGCGCGCGCCGGTGAGCGGTTCGGGGATCCCCGTGGGACTGTTTATTGCGGTCGTGATCGGCCTGCTGGCGGCACTCGGCATCGGTACCCGCTACTACGTCCACGGGGACGTGAACGCCATCCATTGCCTGTTCAGCGTGTTCTTCTCGACCAATCTCCTGATCTGCTACTGGGAGATGTGCCTGTTCTTCCGCAGGGACTGCGTCGCCGCGCGGGCGCAACATTGGCGCGAATGGCGGCGTGAGACCGGGCGGACCCCGGCGGTCGAGTTCCTGACCGCCAGGGTTCCGCTGCGCCGGATCCTGTCGCCGACAGTCTGGGCCGACGTCTGGGCGACGTACTCGATGATCGATTCGGCGTACGAGGAGCGTGGCAGCTTCGGCTTCGCTGCGGATATCGGCAACGGGTTCGTGACGCCCATCCCGACATTGATCCTGTACGCGGCCTATACCCTCGAATTCCTGCCCGCCATCGTGGCCGGGATCATCGGGGGGATGCTCTTCTGGCAGTGGGTCTACGCGTCGTCGCTCTACTGGGTCAGCTTCTTCGTGGCCCGGAAGCACGCCCGCCTCACCAGACATGAACTCTTCGTCTACGTCCTCGGGCTCAACGCCGTCTGGGTGCTCATTCCGATGGTCGGCGTGTACGTCTCCGTTCGGCTGATTCTCGACGGCGCCTACGGCGTTCTGGGATGAACTGGACATCACTGGTGACTGGTCATATAATATGTCCATATCATGCCAGGAGGATGAAGCCATGAAGACACAGCCGAGGGCGCAGGAGAACGCGGCGCTGCCCCGGAGGATCGGCGCGGCGCGATTCAAGGAGCAGTGCCTTGCGCTGCTGGATCGGCTGGGTCCTGACGGCCTGGTGATCACCAAGCGGGGCAAACCGGTTGCGCGGGTGCTACCCTACGATCGGGACTCGGCCAGCCTGATCGGCAGTCTGCGGGACAAGCTCGAGATCCGGGGGGATATCATGTCCACGGGGATTCGCTGGGACGCGGAGTGCTGAACCTCGACACGCATATCCTCATCTACGCCCTGCGCGGAGAACTGGCCGGAGACGAGCGGCAGTTGCTCGCCGACACGCAGTGGTCGGTCTCCTCCATCGTCTTCTGGGAGATCGCGAAGCTCGTCCAACTGGGCCGGGTGGAGGTGGACCTCGACGACCGGCATGTGGTCCGAACCCTGAGTCGCATCCGCTCGTGGCCGATCGATCTGGCGGTGGCCCGCGCCTCGACCCGACTGGATTTCAGCGGCGATCCGGCCGACGAGATCATCGCCGCGACCAGCATCGTCCACGGCATCCCGCTCGTGACGCGGGACGCCGTGATTCGCAGGTCAACGCTCGTCCCACTGGCTCTCTAGCCCGCAGGGAAGAGCCATGCTGCACGGGGCGAGACACGGATGGGTCGAGGTCGTTGCCGGCGTCATGTTCAGCGGCAAGTCCGAGGAGTTGATCCGGCGCGTGCGGCGCGCCCTCATCGCCGGGAGGCGGGTGCAGCTCTTCAAGTCGCACCTGGACGACCGCTACGGCGGCCAGTTCCGCATCTCGTCGCACGACGGCCGCCAGATCGACGCCGAACCCGTCTCCAACTCCGTGCAACTCGCCGAGAAGGTCCGGCCGGAGACGCAGGTCGTCGCCATCGACGAGGCCCAGTTCATGGATGACGGCATCTGCGAGGTTGTCGATGCGCTGGCCGACGCGGGGATGCGCGTGATCGTGGCCGGCACCGACATGGACTTCCGCGGCGAGCCCTTCGGTCCCATGGGGCTGCTCCTGGCGCGCGCGGAGCGGATCGACAAGTTGAACGCCATCTGCGTCGTGTGCGGCGATCCGGCGACCCGGAATCAGCGCCTCATCGACGGCAAGCCGGCGCCCGCGGAGGGCCCGACAATCCAGGTGGGCGGCGCCGAGTCCTACGAGGCGCGCTGCCGCGGCTGCCACGTGGTCCCGAAGCGCGATCGGGCGCAGGGGGAGTTGTTGCTGCGGCGTGCGACCGAGGGCTGGGAGGGGGTGTAGCGCGCCGGCGTTATCCCCCCGGCACCCGCAGAATCGGATACGCTTCCCCGGCGCTCAGCCGGTCCGCCAGGAATCCCCAGTTGGCGAAGCCGTCGTCGGACTGCGGCTCCAGCAGGCTGAACAGCAGCCGACCCAGCGGCTGATCGACCCGGGCCAGCAGGTCGCCTGATTCCGGGGTGACCCGGGCCGTTTCGTAGCTCCCGAAGAGGGTCTGCTCGTTGCGGCCCTGGAAGGGCTGCCCGGCCGTCTGCACCGAATCGATGCGGAACCTCTCCACATCGAGCGGCGTCGTGGCGGCCGGCTCGAGAGCGACGCCGTGCGCCGCGAGCCGCGTCAGGATGTCCTGCAGGTCCGCGGGAACCAGGTAGGCCTCGGGTACCCGCTCCCGCAGCGTCGGCGCAAACGTCCCGTACTCGTACATCGGCGCGACGTACTGGGTATCGGTGCGCAGGAGCAGCGGGCGTCCGGTGAGCGGGTGCGTCTCCTCGATGGTTGCGCCCATGAGGATGTCGACCGGCGCGGGCGACCGCTCGGGCACGGCGCGGAGCCCCAGCGAATCACCGACCACCGTGACGGCATCGGCCTCCGCGACGATGCTCCGGACCTCGTCCGCGTGCTCGTGGACGTAGTCCAGGATCTCCTCGACGAAGTACAGCGTCGCCAGCACCCGCTCCTCGAAGGACGCGTAGGAGTAGGCCTCGCTCAGGATCGCGATCCGGTTGCGCAGGCCGAGGTAGTTGTTGTTGAACCGCGGGCGGTGGTCGAAGGTGTACCAGCCGGGCTCGCCCCCGCCGCGCGCGAACGCGTTGCCGTAGTAGTAGTACTCCCAGCCGTGCTTGTCCCGGATCTCCCCGGTCACGTGCGGAAGGAGTCCCTCCCGCAGGAAATCGTCGATTCCGGCCGGCGTGTTGGGGTGGAGCGGCGGCGAGTAGGTGAGATGGTAGGCGTGCTGGGTCCCGTTGGTCGTATGCAGGTCGACGGCCACGTGCGGATCGTATTCGCCGAAGAGCCGCGCGACCGACCGCGCTTCCGGCGAGTCGAGCTTCATGTGATCGCGGTTCAGGTCGTAGCCCTGGGCGTTCGGACGCTGCCCCATCCCCCCGAAGGGTCCGTACTGGCGGCCGCGGTTGGTGAGGGTCACCCGCTCATTGCCGTCCGCGTTGTAGATGGGCCCGATGAGCAGGACCATCGACTCCCGCCATTCGCTGTGGCGGCCCGCCATGATGTCCCGCAGCAGCATCTGGAGCGCCTCCTTCCCGCACACCTCGCCGGCGTGGATGTTACCCTGGAGATAGACGACCGTCCTGCCCGCAGCGCGGACCGAAGCCGGGCTCGCATCCGCGACGTCGCCCACGACCGCGAGGGGGAGCGCCCGCCCCTCGTTGGTATAGCCGAACGTGGTGTAGTGGACCGACGGCGAACTGGCCGCGGCGCGCTGCACGAAGTCCACGACATCGGCGTGGGAGCTGGTCTCGCGATAGTCCGTGCGTTCCGCGCGCGTGAGAAAGGAGTCGTCGGGGACCGGGGCGCTTTCGCACGCCGAGAGCACGGCCGTGACCGCCACTAGTCCGCCGACGAGCGCCCCCCGGCGAGCCGCCTGTCCCGTCTGCGAAGGCGTTGCCTGTCCTGTTGCTGAACTCGTCATGTGTTCACCGCGCCTTTCCGATGGTCGGGTTGGTTTGCGCCACCAGCCCCAACCTATATTGCTGTCCGGCGACCGGCAGCAGCCTCATGCCGATATCGCGCAGCGCGTTGATCTTCCCGTGGTGAGCAAATCGGCCATCATCGACCCATGAAGAGCGAGCGGCACCGACGAGCCACGGCGCGCGGCGGGCTGTGGAAAGGGCTCAATCCCGCGATGGCGCTGGCCGCCAAGGGCGTCGTCCTGGTCTTCGTGCTCGCCACGGTCCGGGACGTGGACGCCGCCGGCGCCCTCTTCGGCCGCATCCGCGACTGGATCGAGGGCACGCTCGACTGGTTCTACATCCTGACCGTCTGCGCCGCCGCGTTCACCTGCCTGTTCCTGGTCTGCAGCCGGTTCGGCAGGATCCGCCTCGGCGACGACGCTTCCGAACCCGAGTTCAGAAGGTCCTCCTGGATCGCCATGCTGTTCTCGGCGGGAATCGGGATCGGGGTGCTGTTCTTCTCGGTTTCCGAACCGCTCTTCTATTTCGACACCAGCCAGGCTGCCGGCTACCCGAACAACCCATTCGCCGACATGGCAGGCGCCGTGTTGCCGGACGAGCAGCGCGCCGTGCACGCGATGCGCGTCACCTACTTCCACTGGGGCATTCACGGATGGGCCGCGTACGTCGTCGTCGGGCTGTGCCTGGCCTACTTCGGATTCCGCAAGAAGCTGCCGCTGACGCTGCGTTCCGCTCTGTACCCGCTCATCGGCGACCGGATCTACGGCCCCATCGGTGACCTGGTGGACCTGCTGGCGGTGTTCGGCGGGGTCTTCGGCATCGCAACCTCCCTGGGCCTCGGGGCAAGCCAGATGGCCACCGGACTCAACGTGCTGTTCGACGTGGATCCGGGTGTCGTGACGCAGGTCGGGCTCATCGCCGCCATCTCGCTGGCGGCAACATTGTCGGCGGTCTCCGGCGTGAGGCGCGGGATCCGCTTGCTGTCCGAGTGGAACATCGTCCTGAGCATCGTCCTGCTGGGATGCTTCCTGTTCCTGGGCCCCTTCACCTGGCTCGTCGAATTCGTCGCCACGTCCGTCGGCGCGTACCTGTGGCACGTGGTGCCCATGGGATTCCGGATCGCCGATGAGCCCGGCGAAGCCGCGTGGCAGAACGCCTGGACGATCTTCTACTGGGGATGGTGGATCTCCTGGGCGCCCTTCGTCGGCACGTTCATCGCCCGCATCTCCCGCG
>VXNP01000124.1 GCA_009840525.1 Gammaproteobacteria bacterium | reverse complement strand
GAGCAGCACGGCCCACGCGGCTCCCCGCATCGTCGTCAGCAACGTTCTCATCGTTTCCTTCCTTTCCCTGAAGGGTTCAATGGGCGACGGTCTCTTCGACGCCCCGGCTTGCCGCGATCCGTTCGCGGATCCACTGGTCGATCTCTGCCTCGATCCAGCCCTGCACGCGCTCGCCCAGCGCGATCGGCTGAGGGAAGATCCCCTGTTTGACCCACCTTCGGATCGTGCTTCGCGAGAGGCTGGTCCGAGCCTGCACTTCCGACATCCGCAGGAAGCGGGTCGGCGGTCCCATTTGCTGTTCGGGGTTCTCGGTCATGCTTCTCCTCCTGGTGGTGCCTCCCCGTTCGCGTTGATGGCGTCCGCTACGAAGGGCGAGGAGGGAGGATCCCGGGCACCACCTGTCTCCCGGCCGTGGTTGCCGATGAACGCCGGAACCCGGTCCGCCGTCCTGAGCGACCGCGAACATCCGGCCTCGATCCGGCGCGGCAGACCCGGATTGCCCAGTGCCCCCTTGCCCAATGGCGAAGGCCTCAGGCCCGGCCATTCGCGAAACGCGTTCACCCGCGATTTGAATAGCTCCTCCAGCGTTGCCATGACCGCCGTTTCTTCTGCGTCGATGCCCATAACGGTGAATGCATGTTTTCAAGAGCGTCAACTGCTGATAGATCGGCTAAGTGGTTATGGGGTATCATGATGGGTCATGTTGGGTCAGGCTTTTCGGAAGGCTCCGCCAATGGGGCGGCGAAACACCCCCGTTGGAACTCCAGAAGCGGCGATGCAAAGCTCGGCCACACGGTCGGCCCCCGTGGGGCGGAACATGGCCGGAATGGCCGGAAGGGAGGACCGGAGAGACGGGTTGGTCCGTCGTACATCGCGGGCAGGGACACATGGCGGCGGGCGGGGGCCGGGCCGTTCGCTCCCGAGAGTCGCTACAGTGCGGACTCCCCATATATTGATTGGACCGCTTCGACTTGCGACGGAGAACGCGAACGCGATGATACAGCTTGCCTTAGGCGGATCCATGGAGCATGCCGAGGCCACGCCGTCACGGGGGGACGACTTGCTGCACTTCGGCGACGGCGCCGCGGTGGTCCGGTCGCTATCCCGCCTCGCGCGCTCGGATCGGCTCCCGCGCATCCGCCGGGGAGTCTACATGCCAGTAGGGGCAGCTAACCCATGAGTCGCCGCGAGCGGCTGGTCCGGACCATCCTCGGGGGCCGCTCGGACGCGAACATCCGATTCGATGAACTTCGGGCGCTGATGCGGTATCTTGGATTCGACGAGCGCGTGCGCGGCAGCCACCACCTCTTCGACAAGGAAGGGGTCGTGGAGATCGTCAACCTCCAGGGGCGGGGTGGGCACGCCAAGCCATACCAAGTGAGGCAGGTTCGGCGGTTGATCCTCAAGTACAAGCTGGGAGCGGACGACTGATGTTCAAATACGAGATCATCCTCTACTGGAGCAATGCGGACGAGGCCTTCGTCGCGGAGGCGCCCGAGTTGCCCGGATGCATGGCGCACGGAGCCGACCAGGAAACCGCGTTGGAAAACATCAAAGACGCGATGCGGTTCTGGATCGACCGGGCTCGGGAGTTGGGGCGGCCCGTTCCGGAGCCGAAGGGCGAGCGCCTCATGCTCGCCTGATTCGCCCCATGCGTCCAGCAGACGATTCTCTCCGGTTCCTCCAAGTAGGTTCCCACCGGCTGCCTTCGCCAGAGCGGTTGGCTTCGGAAGGCCGTCGTCCGTGAGCCCCTTCGACCGTGCTCATCGGTGCTGTGCCGTGAACGGGGCCGGGACCCACGCGCCATTGGCGACGGGCCGGTAGGGACCCGCCAATGGATGTCTTCGCCTTCCGCGACGAGCTCGTCGCCGAGTATTCGAGGTTCTCCCGGAGCTTCACGCGCATACGCGCTCCCGACATCTCGCGCACGGTGGACGCGGCCTACGCTGCGGGCCGTTTCTGGCCCGCACCGCTCATCCAGCTGAACCCGAGCTTCGAGCCGGGCGGCTGGATCGAAGAGCTTGTCTCAGAGGGCGTACTCGATCCCGAGTGCTCGAACATCTTCAAGCTCAAAAACAGGGACGACGAGTCCGGCAAGCGACTCCGTCTCCACCGGCACCAGACCGACGCGATCGAGATCGCCAAACGGCGCGAGAGCTACGTGCTGACGACAGGCACGGGCTCAGGCAAATCGCTCGCCTACTTCATCCCCATCGTGGACGATGTGCTGCGGCGCCGGAAGGCGGGGCAAAGCAACAAGGGCATCAGCGCGATCGTCGTCTATCCGATGAACGCGCTCTGCAACAGCCAGCGCGAGGAACTCGACAGGTTCCTGAGGCTCGGGTACGGCGAAGGCTCCGAGCCGGTCACGTTCGCGCGCTACACGGGACAGGAATCGAACGAGGAACGCGAACGGATCGCCAAGAACCCACCGGACATCCTGCTCACGAACTACGTCATGCTCGAACTCCTCATGACGAGGTTCCACGAGACCGACAAGGCTGTGCGCCGCCACGCCGAGGGGTTGAGGTTTCTGGTGCTGGACGAGCTTCACACCTACCGGGGCCGGCAGGGCGCGGACGTGGCCATGCTCGTGCGCCGTGTGCGTGAACGGTTCAACGACCGGCTGCTCTGCATCGGCACTTCGGCGACGATGGCCTCGGAGGGCTCGGAGGAGACGCGGAACGAGGCCGTGGCGGGCATCGCGAGCCAACTGTTCGGCGCACCGGTCGATCCTGCCAACGTGGTGACGGAGACGCTCCGGCCCGTGACAGACCGGGCCAATGTCGTGAGCGGACCCGATCTTCGGGTGGCCGTCGAGGCGGGCGTCCCGCGAGGCCCCGATTACGACAAGCTGGCGGGGCACCCGTTGACGGCTTGGGTCGAACACAAGCTGGGCCTTGAAGAGCGGGATGGGAAGCTCGTCCGGCTGTCGCGTCCTCGCTCGATCCACGAGGCGTCCGAGCTTCTGGCGGCCGACAGCGGCCTCGATGCGGAACGCTGCCGACGCCGCCTTGCCGATTTCCTGCTTGCGGCGCACCGGAGCCGGAACAACAAGGGAGGGAGCCAGTTCGCCTTCCGGCTCCATCAGTTCATCAGCGGCGCATGGAACGTGTATGCGACGCTCGAAGGTCCGGGCGTGCGATACGTGACGCTCGACGGCCAGCAGTTCAAGCCTGGAGACCGCGAACGGCCGCTCTGGTCGCTCTCCTTCTGCCGGACCTGCGGACAGGAATACGTGCCCGTCTGGGCCAGCCTGTCCGGGAGGGATCCCACCGCCTTCGAGCCGCGCGAACTGTCCGAACGGTCCACGGATGAGGAGGATGTCCAGTACGGCTACCTCATGCCGGATCCTGCCGGGATGTTCGACGCCTCGGACCTCGACCGGTACCCGGAGGACTGGTTGGAACACCCCGGCGGCGAGGCGCGGCTGAAGCGCCATTTCCGCAGCCGCCGCCCCCGGCTGGTGCGGGTCGATCCCAGGGGGTCCGTCAAGGCGGGCGGCTTGGCGGTGCACTACGTGCCGGAAGCGTTCCGGTTCTGCCTCAACCCCGGCTGCGACGCCCACTTCGACGGCACGGTTCGGAACGAGTTCACGAAGCTATCGGGCCTGTCCAGCGAGGGACGGAGTTCGGCGACGACGATCCTCGCTCTGTCCGCGCTCAAGCACCTGATCGGCACCGATCTCGACGAGCGGACCAAGAAGCTGCTGGCGTTCACCGACAACCGGCAGGACGCGAGCCTTCAGGCGGGCCATTTCAACGACTTCGTGCTGATCCTGCTGCTTCGGGGCGCGCTGCTGGCGGCGATGCGCAGCGCGGGCGGCGAGCCCCTGACCGACGAGGTCCTGACCCAGAAGGTGCTTACGCATCTGCGCCTCGATCCCTCGGACTACTCCGCCAATCCGGCGGCCAAGGGCGTCAAGGCCCAGAACACGCTCAAGGCGCTCCGCGACGTGCTCGGCTACCGTCTCTACTTCGACCTGCAACGCGGCTGGCGGATCAACAACCCGAACATCGAGCAGCTCGGGTTGCTCGAAATCGGCTACCGGGGGCTCAACGAGTGCTGCGAGGACGAGGAGGAGTGGCGCGCGCGCCATCCGCTGCTCGGATCGATTCCACCCCAAGTCCGGTTCGACCTCGTCCGGGAGCTTCTGGAGCGCATGCGGAGGGCGCTCTGCATCAAGACGATCTACCTCGATCCGAACCACCAGGAGCGGATCCGCAACCGGAGCTACAACGAGTTGAAGGAGCCCTGGGGACTGTCCGAGGACGAAGTCCCGTTCTCGCACGCCTACATGGTTCCGCGACCGAGCGCCCGCGGACGAAGGTCCGAGTACCGGACGCACCACGTATCCGACCGCTCGGCCTTCGGCCGCATGGTCAAGTCCACCCAGTACTGGGGAACGGACAACCCGCATTATCCCGAGAAGTTCGACGAGAGCGTCTACAACCAAGTGATCGACGATGTGCTCGGGGTCCTCACCACATACGGCTACGTCGAGTCATCCGAACTCGACGGCGGGCGCGTCGGATACCGGATCGACGGTTCGGCGCTCGAATGGCGCTTGGCCTCGGGCGGTAGGGATGCGGACGAAGGCGAGGCGAAGGGCGGCGCGAACCCGTTCTTCCGCGACCTCTACGAGAACGTGGCCGGACTCCTGGGCTCGGACGACCGGCTGTTCCACCGTTTGGAGGCCCGCGAGCACACGGCGCAGGTCGAATCGGAGGACCGCGAGGAGCGGGAACGCCGGTTCCGGCAGGGGCTGGCCGACTCCGGAACCCGAGGCCTTCCCATCCTGTTCTGCTCGCCGACCATGGAACTGGGCGTTGACATCGCGACGCTCAACGCCGTCTACATGCGGAACGTGCCGCCGACCCCGGCCAACTACGCGCAGCGGAGCGGCCGGGCGGGCCGGAGCGGACAGCCGGCGCTCGTCGTGACCTACTGCGCCGCCCGCTCGCCGCACGACCAGTACTTCTTCGCCGATCCGACGCGCGCGGTGGCGGGCGAGGTCAATCCGCCCAGCATCGATCTCGCCAACGAGGACCTGATCCGCAGCCACCTGCAAGCGGTCTGGCTGGGGGAGACGGGCGTGAAGTTGGGATCCTGGGTGCGCGAGGTGCTCGACCTGGAACGGTCCGAGAAGTTGCCCCTACACGAGGAGATCGCGGCGCAGATCGCTTCCGGCCTCGCCGTGAGTGAGGCGACGAGGCGCGCCGAACGCATCCTCGCCACCCTGGAGGAGGATCTCGGCGGGCGCGCGGCTCCGTGGTACACGGCCACCTGGCTCCCGGGCGCGATGAAGTCGGCGGAACGACGGCTGGACGAGTCGTTCGACCGGTGGCGTTCGCTATTCCGCGCGACGGCGAGCCAGATCCGGGTCGCCAACGAGGTCATCAACAACGCGGCCGCGACAGAGAAGGAGCGCCGCCAGGCGAAGGCCCGGTACGACGAGGCCTACACCCAGCAGAATCTGCTTCTCGGCAGCCGGGCGACCACAAACTCCGACTTCAACACCTACCGCTATCTGGCCGCGGAGGGGTTCCTGCCCGGCTACAACTTCCCGCGCCTGCCGCTCATGGCGTTCATCCCGGGGCGCCACAGAAAGGTGGGGCGCGACTCATTCCTGAGCAGGCCGCGGTTCCTCGGGCTGACCGAATTCGGCCCCCAGTCCATCATCTACCACGAGGGCAGCACTTACCGGGTCCGGCGCGCCATCCTGACGGTCGGCGATGAGGCGGCGGCGACGGCCACGTCCAGGTTGCCGGTCGAGGCCGCGCGGATCTGTCCGGCCTGCGGCTACGGGCATTTCGGGGACCAGAAGGAGTTCGAGCGCTGCGCCAACTGCGACGAACGGCTCGACGGCGGCCGCGCCGTTCTGAACCTCTACCGCATCGAGCAGGTCTCAACCCGGAGGGCGAACCGGATCACCTCGGACGAGGAGGAGCGCCAGCGCCAAGGCTACGAGATGGTGACCACGCTGCGGTTCAGCGAGGAGGAGGGGCGCGCGCGCGTCGATGCGTTCGCCGTCGAGGAGGCCGGCGAGACGCTGCTCGAACTCCGGTACAGCCCCGCGGCGACGCTGTGGCGCATCAACCTCGGCTGGCGCCGGAGGCGAGAGAAGTCCGTCTACGGCTTCAGCGTGGACACGAACACCGGCGAGTGGACCCGCGACCCGCAGGCTCCGACCGATGCCGAGGACGACCGGGTGGGCGGCGGCGGGACCGTCCAGCGCATCACGCCGTTCGTGCGCGACACCCGAAACATCTTGATTCTGCGCCCGGGAATCGAGCTTTCCGAGGCGGCCATGGTCTCGCTGCAATACGCGTTCAAGCGCGGCATCGAGCGCGAGTTCCAGCTGGAGGAGGCGGAGCTTGCCGCCGAACCGCTGCCCGACCGCGAGCACCGCGCGACGATCCTGTTCTACGAGGCCTCGGAAGGCGGCGCGGGCGTGCTCACGCGCATCGCGAGCGACCCCGGCGCGCTGGGGCGGATCGCCCGGCGGGCGCTCGATGTCTGCCACTACAAGTCGAAGTCGGGCGCTTGGAGCGGCGTGGAGGATCTCGACAACGTCGAGGACGGGTGCGAGGCCGGATGCTACCGCTGCCTGCTCGGCTACTACAACCAGCCCGATCACTCGGTGATCGACAGGCAGAACGAGGAGATGCTCGACCTGCTCTGCCGCCTGATCCGGGGCGAGCGGAAGACCCTGTCCGTGCCCGCGGCCGCGGGCGACACCGCTGCGGAGTTGAAGGCCTTCTCCGGCTCCTCGCTGGAGAGGGCTTGGCTCACGTTCGTCAGCCTAGGCGGCTACCGGCGGCCCGACAGGGTGCAACCCTATCTTGAGGAGTTCGGAACGCGGCCCGACTTCGCCTACTCCGGCCACCAGACGGTGGTGTTCATCGACGGCCCGCACCACGACGGGGAACTCAGGCGGCGCGCTGACGCGGACACAACGCGCCGGCTGGAGGACGCGGGCTACACGGTCGTCCGGTTCGGAGCGGACCGGACCTCGTGGGAAGCCGTGCTGCGCGATTACGCCTGGGTCTTCGGTCCCGGCACCGGTTCATCCGCCGGATAGCATGGAACGGAGCGGCGCGCGGTGACGAATCCGGAGTTCGCATACAAGCCGGGCGATCTGGTTCGGGTGCGGGGCCGCGAGTGGGTGGTCCTGCCGGAGGCCGGCGAGGACCTCCTGCGCCTCCGGCCGCTGGGCGGGGCCGAGGACGACGCCACGCTCGTCTATCTGCCGCTCGAACCCGAGCGGCCCGTGCCCGCCACGTTCGATCCGCCGGACCCGGACGCGCCCGGCTCCCTGGCGGCGGCGCTGCTGCTCCGCGACGCGCTTCGCCTCAAGCTGCGGGCCGGGGCGGGTCCGTTCCGCAGCTTCGGCAACCTGAACGTCGAGCCGCGCGCGTACCAGCTCGTTCCGCTGCTTATGGCGCTCAAGCTCGACCCCATCCGGCTTCTCGTGGCTGACGACGTGGGCATCGGCAAGACGATCGAGGCCGGACTCATCGCCCGCGAGCTTCTCGACCGCGGCGAGATCGAGCGGCTCACGGTCATCTGCCCGCCGCATCTCTGCGACCAGTGGCGGGCGGAACTCGGAGAGAAGTTCGCCATCGACGCCGAGGTCGTCCGCACCGGCACCGCGACGCGGCTAGAGCGAGGGCTCAGACCGGACGAGTCCGTCTTCGAGGTCTATCCGCACACCGTCGTATCGCTCGACTACATCAAGTCGGACCGGCGGCGTAGCGACTTTCTCCGGGCCTGTCCCGAGTTCGTGATCGTCGACGAGGCGCACACCTGCGTGCGGGCGAACACGAACACGCGCCACCAGCGATACCAGTTGCTCAAGGGGCTCGCCGAGGCGCGCCCGCCGAGGGGGATCGTGCTCCTGACCGCCACCCCGCACTCGGGCGACGACACGGCCTTCCACAACCTGCTGGGCCTTCTGGACCCGCGCTTCGCGGGGCTGGCGGACACGCCCGAGGGCGACGCGCGCCGGACCCTTCGCGAGGAACTCGCACTGCACTTCGTCCAGCGCCGCCGCGGTGACATCGCCGAGTGGAGGGACGACACCCGCTTCCCCGTGCGCGAGACCCGGGAAGCCACCTACCGGCTCACCGGCGACTGGGGCCAGCTGTTCCAGCACGTGCTCGCCTATGCGAGGGAGATGGTCCGGCGCGCGGAGGGCGGCACCAAGCTGCAGCAGCGAATGTCGTGGTGGGCGGCGCTCGCGCTGCTGCGCTGCGCGTCTTCGAGCCCCGCGGCGGCCTCGCTCGCGCTCCGAACGAGGCTGGAGGCCGCCGCCGGGGAGACGGAGGAGGGCCAACTCGCCAATCTCGACCTTGCCGCGCGCGACACGGTCATGGACGAGGCGGACGACGACTCGCTCGGGCTCACCGAGAGCGTGCCCGCCGGGACGGTAGAGGACCCGGAGGGCACCGAGTCGCTGCGGCGACTGATCGCCGAGGCCGACGGCCTTCGGGGTCCCGGCAAGGACCCCAAGCTCAAGGTGCTGATCGGCGAGATCCGCAGCCTGGTCGAGGCGGGCTTCTCGCCGGTTGTGTTCTGCCGCTACATCGCGACAGCGCATTACGTGGGCGAGCAACTGCGTGCCGCGCTCGGCGGCAAGCGGCGAAACCGCCCGCACATCCTCGTGGTGACGGGCGAACTCACGCCCGACCAGCGCGAGGAGCGGATCGACGACCTCGGGAAGCTCGACGACGGCGCGACCCCGGTCCTGGTGGCCACCGACTGCCTGTCCGAGGGCGTCAACCTTCAGAACCATTTCGACGCGGTCGTTCACTACGATCTGACTTGGAACCCGACGCGGCACGAGCAGCGCGAGGGCCGCGCGGACCGGTTCGGACAGGCCTCGCGGGTCGTGCGCGCGCTCATGCTCTACGGTCGGGACAACCCGGTTGACGGCGCGGTGCTCCGCGTCATTGTCCGGAAGGCCGAGAAGATCCGGAAGGAACTCGGGGTCTCCGTGCCCACGCCGGCCGACAACAACAAGGTTGTCGAGGCGATCATGCGGGCCGTCCTCCTCCACGCCCGGACCGACTCGTGGGCCGATCAGGGAGAACTCGAACTCGGCCGTACCGAAGAGGAGGTCGAAGCCGCCTGGACGCTGGCCAGGGACAAGGTGTCGCGCACCGTGTTCGCCCAGCGGCGGCTCCGGCCCGGCGACGTGTGGCCGGAATGGGAACGGGCCGTCTCCGCCCTCGGAGGCCAGGAGGACGTGAAGCGCTTCGTGCGCCAGTCCGCGGAGCGCCTCGGCGCGCCGCTCGACCGGCGCGACGGCCACTGGCGGTTTCCCGTGCGCCACCTTCCGCAACCGCTTCAGGATCGCCTCGCCGCCATCGGGTTCAGGGAAACCGTGAAGCTCGCGTTCGACCAGGGCGCTCCGGGAGGCGCGGTCACCATACACCGCGCCCATCCGCTCGTTGCCGTGCTTGCGGACCACGTGGCGGAGCAGGCGCTCGATCAGGACGCACCGACGAGCGGCACCGACTTCGGCTACGCTACGGCGCGGTCCTTCCCGGAAGGCGCGATGCACGTGGCGGAGCCCTCGCCCGATTACGGTGAGCCCCGGATCGGCACCCGCGCGTGCGCCGCGTTCGCGCGCGGGATCGACACTCGCACGGTCCTCTACCTCCTCCGGCTGCGAAGCCACCTGCGGGTCGCGAGGCGCGGCGAGAACGGAGGCGCGCCCGCGAAATCGCTGCTCGCCGAGGAGTGCCTCGGCGTCGCCGTCCGGGGCGGGGCCGCTCCAGAGCTGCTGTCCGACGCCGATGCCCTGTCGCTGCTCTCGCTCGAACCGGGCCGCAACATGGCCGACGGGCAAAAGACGCACCTGATCCGGCAGGCCCTCGCCGCGTTGCCGTCGCTCAAACCCGCGTTCGAGCGGCTCGCCCAGGATCGCGCGCGGCAACTGCTTGCGGATCATCGCCGGATCCGCGACGCGAGCGACATCCGGGGCGAGCGCTACGAGGTGGTCCCGGCCCTGCCCGTGGATACCATCGGCGTGTACGTCCTCATGCCCATGGCCGCGCTCTGACGATGGCTCGCGCACGGCACGGAGGCGGGTTCACGGCTCTCAGGATCGAGGGCGGGATCCTGCCGCCCGAGTTCCTGACCGAGGTGGCCGCCCTCCAGGCACCGAGGCAGACCGGCGCCGACTACGGCCTCTCGGAGTCGCTCTCGATCAAGGATGAGATCGCCAGATACTGGACGATCGGAACGGACCTGTACTCGCGCTACGCCCGGCGCCGTCCACGGCACGATCTCAAGGCCTCCCGGGTGGGCGTGGACGACTGGCTCGTCCCGTTCCTGCGTTCGCTGCTCGGATACGAAGACTTGGCGGCCGCCGGGGACGTAACGCTCGAAGAGCGCATCTTCAGGCTCACGCACGGGGCCTGCGGCGGCGCGGTTCCCCTGCTTCTGGTGACCCGCGACTTCGACCTCGACAAGGCCGATCCGCGACTCGGCGGCAACGGGCGGCGGCTGGCCCCGCACGCCCTGATGCAGGAGTACCTGAACGCCGATGCCGCCGCGCTCTGGGGGGTGATCTCGAACGGGTCCAGGCTGCGCATCCTTCGGGACAACCCGAGCCTCACGCGACCGTCCTACATCGAGGCCGATCTCGACCTCGTGTTCACCGAAGAGCTGTATCCGGACTTCGCGGCGCTCTGGCTCGCCGCCCACGCCAGCAGGTTCAGGCCCGCGAACGGCAAGCCCTCCGGCTGCATCATCGAGACGTGGCGAACCAAGGCGCACGAGACCGGCGAGCGGGCGCGGGACAACCTCCGCGAGGGCGTCACCGCCGCCCTTCGCCAACTCGGGAGCGGGTTCCTCGGGCATCCGGCGAACCGCCGACTGCGGGAGGCCCTGGACGATGGCGGACTGACGCCGGAGGACTACTTCCAGCAGCTTCTGAGGCTCGTCTACCGGATGCTCTTCCTGTTCACCGCCGAGGAACGCGATCTCCTCCACGATCCTGATGCCACCGACCGCGAGCGCGTCGTCTACGCCGAGGGCTACGCGCTCTCGCGGCTTCGCGAACGCGCACTGAGGCGGCGGCACTACGACCGTAACTCGGATCTCTGGCAGGGACTCCAAGTCACCTTCCGCGCCCTCGCGCGCGGCGCGCCGGGGCTCGGACTGCCGGCCCTGGGCGGGCTGTACCGTGACGACCAATGCCCGGACCTCGACAAGGCCGCAATCGCGAACGACCACCTTCTCGAAGCCGTGCGCACGCTCGCGTTCTTCCCGTCGCTCTCGGGCCGGAGCCTCGCCCGCATCAACTACCGGGACATGGACACCGAGGAACTCGGGTCGGTCTATGAGAGCCTTCTCGAACTTCAGCCCGTCATCGACGTGCACGCCTCGCCGTGGCGGTTCGCGTTCGCCGGGGATGCAAGCGGGCAAACGAAGAAGAAGGGATCGGCGCGGAAGCTCAGCGGGTCCTACTACACGCCGCCCAGCCTCGTGGGCGAACTCGTGAGGACGACCCTCGATCCCGTCATCGCACAGGCCATCGCCGACCGGCCGGAGGATCCGCGCGCGGCGATCCTCGACCTCCGCGTCCTCGATCCTGCCTGCGGATCGGGGCACTTCCTGCTGGCGGCCGCCCGGCGTCTCGCCGCCGAGATCGCGCGCATCGACGCGGACGACGACGCACCCGACGAGGGGATGCGCCGGCACGCGCTCAGGGAGGTCGTTCAGCACTGCGTCTACGGTGTAGACCGGAATCCGCTCGCCGTCGAGCTCTGCAAGACGGCGCTCTGGATCGAGACCATCGAGCCGGGCAAACCGCTCACGTTCCTCGATGCCCACATCGCTCTGGGCGACAGCCTGATCGGCGTCTTCGATCCCGGCATCCTCGAAGACGGGATTCCGGTCGCCGCGTACAAGCCGCTGACGGGAGACGACAAGGGCGTGTGCAGGGACCTCAAGGCGAGGAACCGTTCCGGCGGACAAGGCGACCTGTTCTTCGATGAGGAGAGCATACTGGAGGTCGCTATAGCGAGCATCTCGCTGGACGCGATGCCCGAGGACACGCTCGACGACGTGGAGGCCAAGCGCTCCGCTTGGGACTCGGCGCGCAATGACGAAGCCCGCGCCCGGGAAGCGCTCAAGGCCGATCTGTTCGCCGGTGCGTTCTTCGCGCCCAAGACGGCGGGAACCCTCAAGACCGTGCCAGTCACCGACGATCTGGGTCGAGTAGGATCCTCGCGGCTCGGCCGGGCCGGAGTCGGCCCCCAGGCCCGCATTCTGTCGGTCCGACATCGCTTTCTGCACTGGCACCTCCGGTTCCCCGAGATCATGCAGGACGGCGGGTTCGACGCCGTGCTCGGCAACCCGCCGTGGGAACGGATCAAGCTCCAGGAAAAGGAGTTCTTCGCGACACGGTCACCGGAGATCGCGGGCGCGCGGAACAAGGCCGCGCGCGACCGGCTGATCCGCCATCTGAACCGGGACGACGCCCCACCAGCCGAGAAGGCGCTCTTCAGGTCATTTCAGGACGCCAAGCGCAAGGCCGAAGCCGCGAGCCAGTTCGTCCGGACGGGAGGCCGGTTTCCGCTCACTGGAACCGGCGACGTGAACACCTACGCCGTGTTCGCCGAGACGTGCCTCCAACTCGTCAACCCGAAGGGGAGGGCGGGGCTGATCGTGCCGACCGGGATCTCCACGGACCATTCCACGAGGAGATTCTTCGAGCACGTCGTCACCAGCCGGCGGCTCGCAACTCTGTACGACTTCGAGAACCGGGAGAAGGTGTTTCCTGGGATCGATAGCCGAATCAAGTTCTGTCTGCTCACGCTCGCCGGGCGCGACGATCCCGTGCCGGAGGCCGAGTTTGCGTTCTTCCTGCACCAGGTCGAGCAACTGAAGGAGCGGGAGCGACGGTTCACGCTGTCGAGGGAGGACTTCCAGCTCTTCAACCCCAACACGCGCACCTGCCCGATCTTCCGCACCCGCCGCGACATGGAGATTGCCCGCAAGATGTACCGGCGCGCGGGCGTGTTCTGGAAGGAGAAGCGCGGACCCGAGCCCGAGGAGAATCCGTGGGGGGTGAAGTTCTCGACGATGTTCCACATGTCGAACGACTCCGGGCTGTTCAGGACGCGTCAGCGACTGGAGGAGGACGGATGGGAACTCGACGGAAACGTGTTCGTCCGCGAAGATGACGACGAGCGCTACCTGCCGCTGTACGAGGCCAAGCTGTTCCACCAGTACGACCACAGGTTCGCGACGTTCGACGGGGCCTCGGAAAAGGACATCCGCAACGGCAACGCCCGGCCGATGACGGCGGAGGAGAAGGCCGACCCGAATTCGGTGGTGATTCCGAGGTACTGGGTGCCGGAAACCGAAGTAGCCCAAAGACTTGACAGGGGCGAGGCCAGTGTATCTTCGATAGGCAGGCAGGCAGGCAGTATTCCACGCGCTCGCGAAACTGGCTGGCAGGTCGCT
>VXNP01000014.1 GCA_009840525.1 Gammaproteobacteria bacterium | reverse complement strand
CCCCTTTTTATTTACCCCGCCCTCCCCCCCCCCCCCCACATACCTCTCCGCCTCGGGGGCCCGGAGTTGTTAAAAACCCCCCGGGGGCGGGGGGCGCCGCTGGTCGCGGGTGACGGCTCCGGCCCCGCCGTGGGGGCGCGCGGTCCGCGCGGGACGCCGGTCAGGGCTGCCACCGCGTCGCCGGGGCGCGGACTCCGCAGGAGCGCCTCACCCATCAGGACGGCGTCCGCGCCCGCGGCACCCACGGTGGCCAGGTCCTCCCGGGTGGCCAGCCCGCTCTCCGAGATCACCACGACGTCCGGCGGAATGCGGCGAACCAGCTCCAGCGTGACGGCCACGCTCGAGCGGAAGGTGCTCAGGTCGCGGTTGTTGATGCCGACCACGTCGGCGCTGGCCGCGAGCGCCCGCTCCAACTCGGCGGCATCGTGAACCTCCACGAGCGCGGTCATCCCGAGCTCGCGCGCGCCGCCTAGAAGATCTCCCAGAAGCGGATCCTCCAGGATGCGCACGATGAGCAGCACCGCGTCCGCGCCCGCCGCGCGCGACTCGTCGAGCTGAACCGGGTCGATCAGGAAATCCTTGCGCAGAGCAGGCCGACGCACCCTCGCGCGCACCCGCCGCAGATCGTCCAGCCCGCCTCCGAAGTACGGGCGATCCGTCAGCACGCTGATGGCCGATGCGCCCGAGCGCCCGTAGTCCACCGCCAGATCCGCCGGATCCAGTTCCTCGCGAATGGACCCCGCCCCGGGAGAACGCCGCTTGACCTCCGCGATGATGGCCACATCCCCCGAAGATCCTCTCAGCGCGGAGCGGAAGTCGCGGGCCGGAGGCGCGGAACGGGCGGCCCGCGCCAACTCGGCTCGCGCGGACCTCAGGGCCCGGACTTCGTCGCGCTTGGTACGCACGATGCGGTCGAGGATGTTCATGCGCTCGGGAACGGCCATCCGCGGTCGAGGACGGATGCCGTTGCGGTTCTTTCGGAGTGCATCTTGCGCTTCGGTAAACCTTCGGGTACGTTATTCGGGTCTTGTTCGGTCATCACTTTCACGGAGCGTGCATTCGATGCCCCTGACCAAGCGACAGAAACAGATCCTGGACTTTATCGAAGGCTACCTCGAAGAGTGGGGCTACGCACCCAACTTCGAGGAAATCGCGCATGCCTTTGGGTACGCTTCCCTGGCCACGGTCCACGAACACCTGAGCAATCTGGAGCGCAAGGGCTACATCCGGAAGGCCTACAACCAAAGTCGCTCCATCGAGATGGTGCACAGGGAGACGGGCGCCGGCGTCTTCGCGCTGCCGCTGCTCGGCGCGGTCGCCGCGGGGCTCCCCATCGAGGCCATTCAGGACACCGAAACCCTGTCCGTGCCTCGCGACATGGTTCCGAGCGGCGCCGAGAGCTACGTCCTGAGGGTCGAGGGCGATTCGATGATCGACGAGCAGATTCGCGACGGCGACTACATCGTCGTCAGCGCCCGCCAGGTGGCCCATGAGGGCGAGACTGTCGTCGCCCTTGTAGGAAGCGATGCGGCCACCGTCAAGAAGTTCTATCGCGAGCGGGGCTCCCGCATCCGGTTGCAGCCCGCCAACGAAGCGATGGAGCCGATCATCGTCGACGCGGCCGACGTTCAGATCCAGGGCGTCGTGGTCGGCGTGATCCGCAAGTACTGAGGTTCGATCGAGGGACAACCGATCGGGACGGGCCGATTCACGGGGAGTCGGGCCGAGGTTCGGTCACGAGACCGGCTGCGGCCGGAGGGAGGTCAGGATGAGGATTCCGTTTGCGGTGGGCAGACTGAAGGGCGATTTCGCGGAAGTGGTGCTTGTGGGAGAGGATCCGGGGCCGGGAGACGTACCGTTCCTTCGCTCGGCGCGGATGACGCGCAGCCCCGCACGATTCCGTCCCCAGCGCCGCCGGGGCGCGGCCCGGCCGGCCTGAGAATCGCGATGACGGTCGTCCCCGAGCGGGCCGTACCAGGCGAGCAGATCCCGCAGGGGGTGCGGAGATCCGCGACCTTTCTCAACCGCCGCCGGCGCGGCTGGCTTCGCGGAGTTCCGCGAGCTTGCGGATCGCGAGCCCGCGGTCGATGGCTTCGGACGCCATGGCAACCCCCTCCGGAAGAGAGTCGGCCAGACCCGCCACGTAGATGGCGGGGCCGGCGTTGGCAAGGACGAACGAACGCGCCGAGCCCCGGCGGCGGCCTTCCAGCACATCCACGATCAGGGTGGCGTTCTCATGCGGGGTTCCACCGGCAAGCGCCTCCAGACCTCCCCGCTCCAGTCCCAGGTCAGCCGGGATAACGGAGTAGGTCGTGA
This sequence comes from Gammaproteobacteria bacterium, assembly GCA_009840525.1. Classification (GTDB taxonomy): domain Bacteria; phylum Gemmatimonadota; class Gemmatimonadetes; order Longimicrobiales; family Gaopeijiaceae; genus BD2-11. Next base: position 11,416 of record VXNP01000014.1, on the reverse strand, counting down.
GCCTGCCGCCGCGAAGATCGGACACGGTGGTGGTCCCTGCGGGGCTCAGCTCGTCCATCCCGGGCTCGCCATGCACCACCAGAGCGCGCCGGTGGCCGAGTTCGAGCAGTGCGCGCGCGATCAGTTCCCGCCAGGCGGGGTCGGAAACGCCGACCAGCTGGCGAGTCACCCCGGCCGGGTTGGTGAGGGGCCCGAGCAGATTCATGATCGTGGGGACGGCCAGCTCGGCCCGCACCGGACCGACGTGACGCATGGCGGGGTGAAGAAGGGGCGCAAACATGAAGACGATCCCGGTTTCCGCCAGAACCCGGCCCATCTCGTCCGGTGTCAGTTCGATGCGGACTCCCAGAGCTTCCAGGACGTCGGCGCTTCCGCTTTGCGATGTGAACGAGCGGTTGCCGTGCTTGGCGACCCGCACGCCGGCTGCCGCCGCAGTCAGGGCGGCCGCGGTGGACACGTTGAACGTGCGCATGCTGCCGCCCCCGGTGCCGCAGGTATCGACCAGCTCGTGGGTTCGCTCCGAAGCCACCGGCCGCATCGCCCGGCGCAACGCCCGCACGCCCCCGGCGATCTCCGATGGCACCACCCCCTTGGTCCGGAGTGCGATCAGGAGGGCGGCCATCGTCACGGGCGTCGCCTCGCCGGACATTACGGTCGTGAACGCGCCCTCCGCCTCGGCCGCAGTCAGGTCGGCGCCCTTGGATACGCGGGCGATCAGGGGGGCCAGCTCGAGTTTCGCTTCGGGCGACATGGCGTATTCCAATGCTGCGCAGGGGGATGGCGGGGAACGCTCGGGCGATGGTACCAAGGGCGGGGCAGGCGGTCAACGCGCGCGACCCTGGACGTTGCCGGCCGTGGCAGAGGACGGGCTCTATTGAGTTGTCGCTCCGGGAATCCTAGTTTCCCGGCGTCATGGCCCGGGGACAACGCCGCTTCCGACTCACGCTGCACTACGACGGGACCCGTTTCTTCGGCTGGCAGATGCAGCCGGAAGTGCGCACGGTGCAGGGTGAGCTGCAAGCCACGCTCGAGCGACTTACCGGCGCGCCACGCACGGTGACGGGGGCGGGAAGAACCGACCGGGGGGTACATGCCACCGGCCAGGTGGCCGCCGTCGTCCTGCCGCCGCGCTGGAGCGCCGCCACTCTCCTGCGCGCGCTCAACGCCACGCTCCCGCAGGACATCTGGGTTGCGGAGGCCCACGTCGCTCCGCCCGGCTTCCACCCGCGCTACGACGCCACGGCACGCGAGTACGGATACCGGCTGGGCCTGACGGCTGCGGCCCGCTCGCCATTCCACCGGCCGTGGTGCTGGCCTCTCGCCCACCTGACCCGCGACACCGCCTCGGCCAGGGCGGACGTGGATGTCGAAGCCCTGCACGCGGCGGCCGCGCTCCTGCCGGGCGAGAAATCCTTCGCCGCCTTCGCCCGCGCCGGCCAGGAACACCGGGGGGACCGCTGTATCGTCCAGGAAGCGCGCTGGACTCCGTGGGCTCTGGGCGTGGAGTTCACCATCCTCGCCAACCGGTTCCTGCACCACATGGTCCGCTACCTGGTGGGCACCATGGTCGACATCGCCCGCGGGCGCCGGCCGCTCGACGACATGCGCGCGATGCTCGCCGGAAACCACGACGGCCTGGTCACGTCGCCCCCCGCGCCCGCCGCCGGCCTCTTCCTGCGCCGAGTGCTCTATCCCGCGCACAGTACGGCAATCCCGGACGACTCCGCGACAGACTCAGGCACCACCGCGGCGGCGGCCGACGTCCCTCCCGAGCCCGCCCGAAGCGTCCCGTTCGCCGACCCCGCCCTGTTAGATTCCGACACCGACCGCCCACTCGCAGGGAGCGCCAACCACTCATGAAGATCTTCCTCGACACCGCCGACCTGGGTGAGATCCGTCGCGCCGCCGCCGCGGGCCTCATCGATGGCGTCACCACCAACCCCTCCCTGCTGGCCAAGGTGGCCGGCGACCGCGACCCGATGGAGATCTTCCTTGAGATCTGCGAAGCCATCGACGGCCCGGTGAGCGCCGAGGTCGTCGCGGTCGACACCGAGACGATGGTCGACGAGGGCACCCGGCTGGCCGCCGTCCACCCCAACATCGCGGTCAAGGTGCCGCTGACCGAGGACGGCCTGGTGGCGTGCCGCGAACTCAGCTCGCGCGACATCCCGGTCAACGTGACCCTGTGTTTCTCGGCCCCGCAGGCGCTGCTCGCCGCCAAGGCGGGGGCCGCCTACATCTCACCGTTCATCGGGCGGCTGGACGACATCTCCCACGACGGCATGGAGCTGATCCGCCAGATCCGCGTCATCTACGACAACTACGGCATGCGGACGGAGATTCTGGCGGCTTCTCTCAGGCATCCGCGCCACGTGGTGGAGTCGCTTGAGGTGGGCGCCGATGTCGCCACCTTGCCGCCGGGCGTGCTGCACAAGCTGATCCGCCACCCGCTGACCGACCTCGGGCTGGCCGCCTTCCTGGCCGACTGGGAGAAACTGGGACGTGACCTCTAGCAGTCCGGGCCGCGCGGCCGCGGCCGGGGCATCCAGCACGGGGAAGGCCGCTCCCGGCGGCTACGTGCACCCCCTCTCGGGACGCTACGCCTCGCGCGAGATGCAGCACATCTTCTCGCAGGCGCGCAAGTTCACCACCTGGCGCCGGCTCTGGATCGCGCTGGCCGAATCGCAGCGGGAACTGGGGCTGGACATCTCCGCCGAGGCGCTACGCCAGATGCGGGCCGCGGTCGACGACCTGGACCTCGACCGGGCCGCGGAGCTGGAGCGCCGGTTCCGCCACGACGTGATGGCGCACGTCCACCTCTTCGGCGAGGTGGCGCCCGCAGCGCGCGGCATCATCCACCTCGGCGCCACGAGCGCCTTCGTGGGCGACAACGCCGACCTCATCCTCCACCGGGAAGCCCTCACCCTGATCCGCGACCGGCTGGTGCGCTGCGTGGAAGCACTGGCGGGCTTCGCGCGCCGCTACCGGTCGCTCCCCACCCTGGCCTACACCCACTTCCAGCCCGCCCAGCCCACCACGGTCGGCAAGCGGGCGACGCTCTGGATCCAGGATCTGCTGCTCGATATCGAGGAGATCGAGTTTCGCCTCGGCTCGCTCCGCTTCCGCGGCGTGCGCGGCACCACCGGCAGTCAGGCCTCCTTCCTCGACCTCTTCGACGGCGATTCCGCGAAGGTGGACGCCCTCGACGACGCCGTGGCCCGGCGCATGAGCTTCGAGCACCGCTACCCGGTGAGCGGTCAGACCTACCCGCGCAAGGTCGACGCCGCGCTGCTGGCGACGCTCGCGGGCACCGCCGCGTCCACATCCAAGATGGGGCACGATCTGCGTCTGCTCTCGCATCTGGGAGAAGTCGAGGAGCCCTTCGAGAGCACCCAGATCGGCTCTTCGGCCATGCCCTACAAGCGCAACCCGATGCGCGCGGAGCGGGTTTGCGCCCTTTCCCGCCACGTGATCACTTTGTATCAGGACGGCGCGTTCACCGCGGCCACCCAGTGGCTGGAACGGAGCCTCGACGATTCCGCAAACCGGCGCGTCAGCATCCCCGACGCCTTCCTCACCCTTGACGGCATACTGGTTCTGGTCGAAAACGTCTCCTCCGGGCTGGTGGTCAACGAAGCGGTGGTCCGCCGCTCGCTCGACGCGCAGCTCCCCTTCATGGCCACCGAAACCATCCTCATGCGCGCGACCCGGGGCGGAGGCGACCGCCAGGAACTGCACGAACGCATCCGTCGCCACGCCCACGCGGCCACCCGCAAGGCGCGCGAGGAAGGCAGCGACCCCGACCTGATTTCCCGCATCGCCGGAGACGACGCCTTCGGCCTGAGCGCGCCCGAACTGGCCGACCTCCTCCGGGGCGAGCGATTCATCGGACGCGCCCCCGAACAGGTGGAGCGCTTTCTGGAAGAGTTCGCCCAGCCGCTCGTCGACCGTCTCGGCCCCGAAGCCCGCGCCCGCCTGGACGCTCCCGACATTCGTGTATGACCTCACCTGTGACCCCACCCCCGCCATGGAGCTCGACGACAACGTGACGACCATCGTGGATTCCGCCCTCCCCCTCCCTCTTCTCCACCGCGGCAAGGTGCGGGACGTCTACGAGGCGGGCCCCGACACCCTGTTCATGGTGGCGAGCGACCGCGTCAGCGCCTTCGACGTGGTCCTGCCCCAGCCGGTGCCCCACAAGGGCGAAGTGCTCACTCAGCTGACCGCGTGGTGGCTGGCGCGCTTCTCCGCCCGCTCGCCGGTACCGGGCGCCGAGGGGGGCATCGACCACCACCTGCTCGCCGTGCGGCGGGACGAGATCATCGATCGGGTCCCCGAACTGGCGCACAGCGTCGACAGCTGGGCGCGCCGGGCGATGCTGGTGCGCCGCACCCGGCCGATCCTGGTCGAGTGCATCGTGCGCGGCTACATCACCGGGTCGGCGTGGCGGGAGTACCGCCGGAGCGGCACCCTCGCCGGCGAGCCCCTCGCCCCGGGGATGATCGAGAGCGACCGCATGGAGCCGCCCATCTTCTCCCCGTCGACCAAGGCGCACGAGGGCCACGACGAGAACATCACCTACGACCAGGTGGTGGAGCTTCTGGGCGCGTCCATGGCGGAAACCCTGCGCGACCTCTCGCTCGGCATCTACAGCGCCGGATCGGAGACCGCGCGCCAACGGGGGATCATCCTCGCCGACACCAAGTTCGAGTTCGGGATGGACTCAGATGGCCGGCTGCTCCTCATCGACGAGGTGCTGACCCCCGACTCCTCGCGTTTCTGGCCCGCCGAGCACTACGCGACCGGCCGCGGACAGCCCTCCCTCGACAAGCAGCCCGTGCGCGACTACCTCGCTCGCGAGACGGACTGGAACAAGATGCCGCCCCCGCCCGACCTTCCCGACCGCATCGTGGAGGAGTCGACCGCGCGCTACCTGGACATCTTCCAGCGGCTGGTGGGCGTCCCGCTGGCCGAGTACAGGGGCCCCGGATTCGGATGAGGAAGATCCCGTGATCCGCAAGCGCGCGCGCCGAAGGCGGCTCCAGAGGGGCATCATCATCATCCCCTCCGCCTTCACCCTGGGCAACGTCTTCTTCGGCGTGTTCGCCATGGTGATGGCGTCGCGGGGCGCGTACGAATGGGCCGCCTGGTTTATCGTCTTCGCGGCCGTCCTCGACACCTTCGACGGGGGCATGGCGCGCTTTACGCGCACGGGCTCGCGCTTCGGCGCCGAGCTCGACTCGCTGGCCGACGCGGTGAGCTTCGGCGTGGCTCCGGCGATGGTCATGTACCAGCTCTACTGGGCCGACGGCTCCTGGAGCTGGCTGCTCTCCTACCTGTTCGTGACCGCGGTCGTGGTCCGCCTGGCGCGCTTCAACGTGGAACAGGCGGGTGGCGCCAAGCGCTCCTTCCACGGGCTGCCGTCGCCGGTGGCGGGGACGATGCTGGCAACCTCGTATCCCTTTACGCAAACCGCCTTCTTCGAGGCGTATCTGAGCACCCTTCCGTGGACCCAGATCATGGGCATCCTGATGGTGCTGCTCTCCGCGCTGATGCTGAGCCACGTGCCCTACGCGCGCTGGCCCCGCGTGGGACTGGGCACCACCCGAACCCGGATCAACAGCGGCATCATCGCCGCAGCCATCGTCACCGCGATCGCCGCCCCTCGCTACTACTTCTTTCCTGTCCTGTTCGGATACGCCGTCTGGGGCCTCCTCAAGTCGGTGGTGATCGGCTTTCTGGACCGGATTCCCGAGCGCGACCCTCTCCTCGAAGTGGACGAGGACGAGGATGACGATGAGCCTGAAGACGAGGACGAAGCCCGACCGCTCGACTACGGCGGCCTCGGACCCCGCTACCGCGCCCGCAGGCGCAATCGGCTCGTCCGACGCCGGCGCACCAACCCCCAGGACGACAACGGCACGGAGGACATGACTTGAGCGCCTACGCCATCGAGATCCGCGTGACCCCCCGCCGCGGGCTGCTGGACCCACAGGGAAAGGCCATCCAGCACGCCCTCGACTCCCTGGGCTTCGCCGGCGTCGGGGAGGTCCGTGCCGGCAAGCTGCTCGTGATCGAGCTCGACGCGGACTCGCCGGATGAGGCCGCCGCCCGGGCCACCCGGATGTGTGAGAAACTGCTCGCGAACCCCGTGACCGAGGACTTCGCCATCGAAGTCGGACGCAACGCCGGGCAGCCGGAGGCGGCGACGTGAGAGCGGTGGTGGTGACCTTTCCCGGGTCCAACTGCGACTACGACTGCCTGCAGGTGCTGCGCAAGGTCATGGGGGTCGACACGCGCTTCATCTGGCACCGCGAACGCGACCTGGGCGACCCCGACCTGGTGGTGCTTCCGGGCGGCTTCTCCTACGGCGACTACCTGCGCGCCGGCGCCATCGCGCGCTTCAGCCCCATCGTAGAGGCGGTAAAGCGCTACGCCGGGCGCGGCGGGATCGTGCTCGGCATCTGCAACGGCTTTCAGATCCTGTGCGAGGCCGGGCTGCTCCCGGGCGCCCTCAGGCGCAACAACTCGCTCAAGTTCCGGAGCCACGACGTGCACGTGCGCGTCGAGACCAAGGACACCGCCTTCACCCGCGCATACCGGGCCGGCCAGGTCCTGCGGATTCCGATCGCGCACGCCGAGGGCAACTACATCGCCGACCCGGCCACCCTTGAGCGCCTCGAGGCGGAGGGGCGCGTCGTCTTCCGCTACACCACGCGCGAAGGAGCACGCGGCGAAGGCGGCAACCCCAACGGTTCCGCCAACGACATCGCCGGGATCGTGAACGCCGCGGGGAACGTGCTCGGGCTCATGCCCCATCCCGAGCGGGCCGCGGAAGGCGTGCTGGGCTCCACCGACGGTCTGGGCATGTTCGAGTCGCTGGTCGCCCATTGCGCGCGCGCGAGGGTGGCATGATCGGGGCCGCGAGCGGCGGAAACGGCAGCGGGCCCGCGGCGCCGGAGCCGCGTCCCGGAGATCCGGAGATCACGCCGGAACTCGTCGCCGACCACGGTCTAACGCCCGAGGAATACAACAAGATCGTCGGGCACCTCGGGCGCACCCCGACCTTCACCGAACTCGGCGTCTTTTCGGCGATGTGGTCGGAGCACTGCGGGTACAAGAACTCAAAGCGCCTGCTTCGCCTCCTGCCCACCGAGGCCCCCTGGGTCATCCAGGGCCCGGGCGAGAACGCGGGGGTGATCGACATCGGCGACGGATACGCACTCGCCTTCAAGATCGAGTCGCACAACCATCCGTCTGCGGTCGAGCCGTACCAGGGCGCGGCCACCGGAATCGGGGGGATTCTGCGCGACGTCTTTACGATGGGCGCCCGCCCGGTCGCGGTGCTCGACTCGCTGCACTTCGGGGACCTGGACTCGAGCCGCGTGCGCTACCTCTTCGACGGCGTCGTGCGCGGGGCCGGCGACTACGGCAACTGCGTGGGCATCCCCAACCTCGGGGGCGAGGCCTATTTCGACCGCGGCTACGAGGGCAACCCCATCATCAACGTGATGTGCCTGGGCATCATGAAGCGCGAGCAGCTCATCCGGGGCGAGGCTCACGGAGACGGCAACACGCTGATGGCGGTGGGCGCGCGCACCGGGCGCGACGGCATCCACGGGGCCACCTTCGCCAGCGAGGAGCTGGGCGAGGACTCCGACGCCAGCCGGCCCCAGGTGCAGGTGGGCGACCCCTTCACCGAGAAGCTCCTGCTCGAGGCCAGCCTGGAGCTGATCCGGAGCGGCCACATCGTGGGCATCCAGGACATGGGCGCCGCGGGCATCACCTCGAGCGCCTCCGAGATGGCCGGCCGTTCCGGCAGTGGGGTCGTGATCGACACCGCGCTGGTGCCGGTGCGCGAGCCGGGGATGACGCCGTACGAGATCCTGCTCTCCGAAAGTCAGGAGCGAATGATGGTGGTCGTGCACAGGGGCCGGGAAGAGGAGGTCCGGCAGATCCTGGCCAAGTGGGAGCTGGAGGCGGCGGAGGTCGGCCAGGTCACCTCGGATGGACGCTTCCGCATTCTGGAGGACGGCCGCCCGGTCGCCGACATCCCCGCCCTGCCCCTCACCGAGGGCTGCCCGACCTACGAGCGCGAAGGCATCGAGGGCGAAGAGGTGCGGGCGCAGAGGGAGATGGACCTGACGCCCTACGCGGGCGGCGACGGCGACCGCACCGCCGACTTCCTCCGCCTGCTGGCCTCTCCCAACCTGGCCTCCCGCCGCTGGATCCACGACCAGTACGACACCACGGTGCGCACGGCGAGCGTGATCCAGCCCGGAGGGGACGCGGGCGTCCTGCGCGTGCGCGGCACCCGGCGCGGGATCGCGGTCACCACCGACTGCAGCGGCCGCTACACCTACCTGGAGCCCGGCACGGGAGCCCGCATCGCAGTGGCCGAGGCCGCGCGCAACCTGGCGTGCGCGGGGGCGCTGCCCATGGCGGTGACCAACAACCTCAACTTCGGCAACCCGCTCAAGCCACACATCTACTACCAGTTGCGCGAGGCCGTGCTGGGCATGGTCGAGGCCTGCGCGCTCTTCGAGACCCCGGTGACCGGCGGCAACGTGTCGCTCTACAACGAGACCAGCGGCACGCCCATCTACCCCACCCCCGTCATCGGCATGGTCGGCATCATCGAGGACTTGGAACGGGTCACGCGGCACGCGTTTCGGGACGAAGGCGACGCAATCGTGCTGTTGGGCCGCAACACCGACGAACTGGGCGCATCCGAGTACCTGTACGCGATGCACGACATCGTGGGCGGAAGGCCCCCGCGGGTGGATCTGCTGGCGGAACGCGTGCTCCAGCAGGCGCTGCTGGCCATGATCGGCGAGGGCCTGCTGCGCTCAGCGCACGATTGTTCGGAAGGCGGCCTCGCGTGTGCGCTCGCCGAGAGCGCGCTGCAGGAGGGCGAAGACCCGGTCGGCATCCGCGTGCGACTGGCGGACCCGCTGCCCTCGACCGCACTATTCTTCGGAGAGGCGCAGGGGCGCGCGGTGGTTTCGTGCGATCCCGCGAACCTCGAGCGGGCGCGGCGGCTGGCCGATCGGTACGGCGTACCCTGCACGAAGATCGGCACGGTAGGAGCGATCGGCGGCAGTTTTATCGTGGAGAGCGCGGACGCGCGCATCGAGGCAGACATCAGGGAGGTGGGTGCGGTGTACTTCGGGGCTCTGCCGGAGCGCATGGACGCGCAGTAGCGAGGGAGAGCATTCCGTGGACGAACCACGCCCGGGATTCGAGCGGCGATGCATCCACGAACTGCGGGCGCCCGGAGGCGGCACATGAGGGACGGACAGTACACGCTTCCACTGGCCGGCAAGGCCGAGCCGCAGTCGGACTCTCTTCGCCCGCAGGACATCCCCGGCTCGCTGCTGGACGACCGCCCCCGCGAGGAGTGCGGCATTTTCGCGGTCAGCGGCATCGAAAACGCCGCGGAACTCGTCTTTCTCGGTCTCTACGCGCTCCAGCACCGGGGACAGGAATCCGCCGGCATCTACTCCATCGACCGGGCGGGGCGCGCGAGCGTGACCAAGGGCCTAGGGCTCGTATCGGATGTCTTCGACGCGGAAAAGCTGAGCGCCCTCCCAGGCGGCACCTCGGTCGGCCACGTGCGCTACTCGACGGCCGGGGGGAGCCTGCAAGAGAACGCCCAGCCCATCGTGGCGCGCTACGCGAACGGCCCGCTCGCCATCGCGCACAACGGCAACCTCACCAATGCCCTGGACATGAAGGACCGGCTGGTGGAAGAGGGCGCCCTCTTCCAGACCTCGAGCGACTCCGAGGTCATCGTCCATTTGATGGCGCGCTCGCGGCACCGCGACGTGGCTCAGCAGGTGGATGACGCCCTGGCCCACCTGGAGGGCGCCTTCTCGCTCGTGATCGCGGTGGGAGATGCCCTCTACGCCGTGCGCGACCCGCGCGGGTTCCGCCCGCTTCTGCTGGGGCGAAAGGACAGCGGCTACGTGCTCGCGTCGGAATCGTGCGCCTTCGACATCGTCAATGCCGAGTACGTGCGCGACCTCGAGCCGGGCGAACTGCTGCGCATTCGCGGAGGCAAGGTCGAGAAGCTGCGCAGCCTGCGCGCCGCGCCCCGTCCGTCGCCGTGCATCTTCGAGCTGGTCTACTTCGCACGCCCCGACTCGCGCATCTGGGGAGCCAGCGTGGACCGCTCCCGGCGGGCCTTCGGGCGCCAGCTCGCGCGCGAGCATCCCGTCGAGGGAGATGCGGTGGTGGCGGTCCCGGACAGCGCGAATTCAGCGGCGCTGGGATACTCCGAGGAGACCGGCATACCCTTCGAGCTCGGCCTCCTGCGCAACCATTACGTGGGGCGCACCTTCATCCGCCCCTCGCAGGCGGATCGCGATTTCGGGGCCCGCATCAAGTACAACCCGGTGCGCGAGGTACTGGAAGGCCGCCGCATCGTGCTCGTGGACGACTCCATCGTGCGCGGCACCACCAGCCGCAGCCTGGTGCGCTTCGTGCGGGGCGCGGGCGCGGCGGAAGTGCATCTGCGCATCGCCAGCCCCCCGGTGCGCAACCCCTGCTTCTACGGCATCGACATGCCCAGCAAGGAAGAACTGATGGGCTCGGGGCACACCGTGGAGGAGATCCGCGAGGAGCTCGGGCTGGATTCGCTGGGCTACATCTCGCTGGAAGGGATGACGAAGGCCGTAGAGGAGTTCGGTCCCTTCTGCGACGCCTGCTTCTCGGGGCACTACACCGCGCCGCTGGTGGACATCGAACGCCAGCTGGACAACTCGCTTCTGGCGCTGGCGCGCTGACGGGCGGCGGGGAACGGCGCACTCCGAAGCGGCCGGCGGGAGCGGCGGGAGAAAGACTCCGGGAGGGCTTCGTCCGCGGCCCGGAGGCACCGCCAGTTCGGCGGCAGGGCGTTCAGGAGGTGTCCTTGTCAGCCGCCCGCAGGCACCACCACTTCGGCGGTGTAGATGAGGTCGCCGAGCGGCGAGTTGTCGCCGTTGGCGGAATTGCCGGTCACGTGGAAGACCACCGGCGACGGTTCTCCGGGCGCCACCCACTCGAAGCTCCAACTGGCGACGTCTCCGGGACCGAGCCGGCTCCCCTCGACCGTGTGGTTGATGTACTCGACGCCGTCCTCGCTGCGGACGACCGTACGGCCGTCCAGGGGAGCCAGGCGCCCAGCCGATGCGCCCGCCCGCTCGCCCTCGTTGAAGCGCGCGGCGGCCTGGAAGCCTGCACTTCCCATCCCCTCCCCCTCCACGATCACGGTGACCACGTAGACCGCGCCCGGCGTGAAGGACGCCGGGACGCCATCGAGCAGGAGCGCACCCCCCAGTGCGTTCAGTTCGAGGTCCAGATGGCACTCGACGCAGGTGAGTTCGCCGAACCCGCCGGTGCGCGCGAGGGGCGGGCCGTCGGCGTGGGGGATGGG
>VXNP01000082.1 GCA_009840525.1 Gammaproteobacteria bacterium | reverse complement strand
GCCCAGGAGCTCCCCGCACCCCCCTCCCTCCGCGTCGCGGTCGACACCACCACGACCACGGTGGGCGGGCGCCTCCGGCTGACCGTAGCCGTCGAACACGCGCCCGGCGCGACCGTCCAGTGGCCCGACTCGCTCGACCTGGCGCCCTTCGAGGTGCTCGGAGCGGTGGTGAGCCCCACTACCGTGGCCGACGGCCGCGCCACGACCACGGCCGTGCTCACTCTGGCCGCCTTCGAGCTGGGCGAGCTGGAGATCCCGAGCTTCACCGTGGGCGTGACCTCCCCTGGCGGCGTGACCGAACTCGTCACCGACCCCTTCGGCATCGCGGTGGTGAGCGTCGGTCTCGACGAAGGACAGGACATCCGCGACATCCGGGGCCCGCTCTCCGTCCCGCGCAGCATGCTGGTGATCGGGCTCTGGCTCCTCGCGCTCGCGCTGGCCGCGGCCGGCGGCTGGTGGCTTGCGCGCCGCGCCCGGCAGCGCACGACCGACGAAGGACCCGTCTCCGAGGATCCGCTGCGGCCCGCCCACGAGCTGGCGTATGAACAGCTCGACTGGCTCGAAACCTCGGGACTCCTCGGACAGGGACGCATCAAGGAGTACTACATCGAGGTGTCGGACATCATGCGTCGCTATCTGGAAGGACGTTACGCCATCCGGGCACTGGAGATGACCAGCCGGGAGGTGCTTGAGCAGCTGGACGACGCGGGCGTGAGCTGGGACGTCCACGATCGCTTCACGGCGTTCCTGGCGCACTGCGACCTGGTGAAGTTCGCAAAACACCGCCCGAGCCCGACCGCGTGCGCCCTCATCGTGCCGGACGCGCGGGCGCTCGTGGACGCGACCCTGCCGCCCCCGGAGCCCGAGCCGGAGGAGGATGGGGAAGGAGGCGATGGGTTGGAGGAGGATGGCTTGCCGGGCGCCGGCGAACCGGCCGGGGCGGTTGGCGCGCAGCCGCAAGTCGTCCAGCTTGCCGGCGGGGACGGACGATGAACTTCGAGTTCGCGGATCCCGCCTTCCTCTGGCTGCTGCTCGCGGTCCCCGCGCTCGCGTGGTGGTACTTCGCGCGCCGGACGCGCAAGGGCGGCTCGCTGGTCTATTCGGACCTCGCGGCAGTGCGGCGTGCGGACGTCCGCCGGGGCGGACGCTGGCGTCACGTACTGCCCGTGCTGCGTCTGCTGGCCGTGGGCGCGCTGGTGGTGGCCTTCGCCCGGCCCCGGGCCGGCGTCACCAGCGAGAACGTCCTCACCGAAGGCATCGACATCGTGTTGGTGCTGGACATATCGAGCTCCATGCTGGCCGAGGATCTCGAGCCCAACCGCATCGATGCCGCCAAGCAGGTCGCGGCCGACTTCATCGCCGGGCGTCGGAATGACCGTATCGGCCTGGTGGTCTTCGCGGGTCAGGCCTTCACCCAGGTGCCGCTCACCCTGGACTACGGCGTCGTGGGCGAGCTGATGGATGAACTGGACGTGGGCATGGTAGAGGACGGCACCGCGGTCGGGATGGGGCTCGCGACGGCGATCAAGCGGCTGAACGAGAGCGTCGCCGAGTCGAAGGTCGTGGTGCTGCTCACCGACGGCCGCAACAACCGCGGCGAGATCGACCCGGTCACCGCCGCGCAGATGGCACAGGCCCTGGGCGTGCGGGTGTATACCATCGGGGCCGGATCGCGCGGCACCGCCCGTGTTCCGGTCGACGACCCGCTGCTGGGTCGGCGCTACGCGACCGTGCGCGTGGACGTGGACGAGGAGACGCTGGCCGAGGTGGCGAGCACCACCGGCGGACGGTATTTCCGCGCTACCGACACCGAGAGCCTGGCGAGCATCTACCAGGAAATCGACGAGCTGGAAACCACGGAAATCGAGGTGCAGAACTTCACGCGCTATACCGAGCTCTTCCACTTCCCCCTCGCGGCCGGACTCCTGCTTCTGTTGATCGAGGCCGCGCTCGCCAACACGCTTCTGCGCAAGCTTCCGTAGCGGCCAATGTTCAGATTCGGATCCGTGGAACTGCTGTTCGGGCTGCTGCTGGTGCCCCTGCTGGCGATGCTGCTCTGGCATGGCGCGCGCACGCGCCGGCGGGCGCTGGACCGATTCGGCGACAACGAGCTGGTGCAGCGGCTGGCGGCGTCGGTACACCGGCGCAACCGGACGCTGCGCACTCTGTTCTTCCTCGGAAGCGTCGGCTTGCTGCTCACCGCGCTGGCACGCCCCCAGTTCGGCAGCCGGGTGGAGACGGTGCGGCGCGAAGGCAAGGACGTGGTGGTGGCGCTGGATCTATCCCGCTCCATGCTCGCCGAGGACATTGCGCCCAATCGGCTGCAGCGCGCCAAGCTGGAGATCCTTCGCCTGCTGGACCGGCTCGAGGGCGACCGCGTCGGGCTGGTGGCCTTCGCCGGCCAGGCTTTCGTGCAAAGCCCCCTGACCACCGATTACGCCGCCACCCAGCTTTTCCTGAGCGCCATGGACGTCGACCTGGTGCCGGTACAGGGGACGAATCTCGGGGAGGCGATGAACGTCGCGCTCGACCTCTTCGACGAGGAGGTGCGCGAGTTCCGGGTGCTCCTCATCGTGACCGACGGGGAGGACCACGAGGGCGAGGTGGACGAAGCCATCCGGCGCGCCAACGACTCCGCCGTGCGCGTCTTCACCGTGGGCATCGGATCTCCCGACGGGGTGCCGATCCCCGAATTCGACGACGCGGGCAACAGGCAGGGCTTCCAGCGGGACGCCGACGGCAACGTCGTGACCACGCGCCTGGACGAGGCTACCTTGCGGCGAGTCGCCGACGCGACCGGGGGAGGTTTCTACCTCAGCACCCCGCAGAGCGTCGAACTCGACGCCCTCATCGACGAGATGAGCGCGGTGGGGACGCGCGAGATCGATGCCCGCGAGATCGCGCAGTTCGAGGAACAGTTCCAGCTTTTCCTGGGAGCGGCCCTCCTCCTCCTGCTGATCGAACCGCTGCTGCCGGCTCGGAGAAGGGGCGAGGCCCGGAGGCAGGCCACCCGGTGGACGGGAGGTGCCGAATGAGAAACCGGATGGCGTTGCTGATGACGACCGGCACGCTGTTGATTGCTGGCGCGTTGCTCCTGCCGGGTGCGCTGAGCGCCCAGCGCTCGTTGGTCGAGGAGGCCAACCGCCTCTACGCGGAGGGGCGCTACGCCGAGGCGCACGAGATGTACCTGGAGGCGTTGCGCGAGAATCCGGGTTCCCCGCTCATCCGCTTCAACGAGGGCAACGCCCTCTATCAGAATCAGGAATTCGAGCGCGCCCTCGAGGCGTACCGCGACGCCATCCAGAGCGGAGACACGGTGCTGGCCGAGGGCGCCTGGTACAATCTGGGCAACTCGCTCTTCCGTCAGCAACAGCTCGACGCGAGCCTCGAGGCGTACAAGCAGGCGCTGCGCATCAGCCCCGGGGATCTCGACGCCAAGCACAATCTCGAGCGTGTGCTGGAGCAGATGGAGGAGCAGGAGAATCAGCAGGATCAGAATCAGGACGATCAGGATCAGGAGAATCAGGATCAGCAGCAGCCTCCCCCCGAGGGAGATCCGGAGCAGGATGAGCAGGAGCAGGACCAGCCGCCGCCCGAGAACGACGACCAGGAGCAGGAGCAGCCGGCCCAGCCGCCGCCCGGGCAGATGACGCCCGAGGAAGCCGAGCGCCTGCTCCAGGCCATTCAGGAAGACCCTGACGAGGTCGACCGCCCGCCACGGGCTGACTCGCTCGGGCGGAGACCGCGCAAGAACTGGCGATGAGGGGGGTGCGCCTCGCGACCTGGCTTGTCGCGCTGTTACCACCGGCCCTGGCCGCAGGCCCGACAGACGCGGCCGCCCAACAAGTCTCCGCGCGCGCCTACCTGAGCAGCAACCAGGTCGGCGTCGGACAGCAGTTCGTGCTGAACGTGGAGGTGTCCGGAGCCCAGGGCGTGGACCAGGACCCCGAGCTGCCGGACCTGAGTTCCTTCTCGGTTTATCTGGGGAGCGGCTCCTCCAGCTCGATGCAGATGTCGGGCGGGCGCACCACCATCAGCGTCACCATCCAGTACCGGTTCCAGGCCACCCGGGCGGGTACCTTCACCATCGACCCCATCGACGTGCGCGCGGCGGGAAGCACCTTCGCCACCGAACCCCTCACCCTGACCGTTTCCGACGCGCCCGTCCCTCAGGGGCCCTCGGCGGGACCGGGTGCGGCAGACCGCGGCGTCGCGCCCGAGGACCTGTTCGTGGAGGCGGTGCCCAGCCACCGGCAGGTGTACGAGAATCAGCCGGTGGTGGTCGACTACCGCATCTTCACGCGCGTGAACGTGAGTTCGTACAGCATCACCCAGCTGCCTCCTGCGACGGGGTTCTGGGTGGAGGAGTATCCGCCGGCGGGCAACCCGGTGATCGGGCAGACCGTCCGCGACGGGATGCAGTACACCACCGCGACCATCCGCAAGGTGGCGCTCTTCCCGACCGGGTCGGGCGCGCGCACGCTCGAGCCGCTCGGCATCGAGGCGCAAGTGCGGGTGCGCCGCCGCTCGGCCTTCGACCCGTTCGAGGACTTCTTCGGGCGTGGATCGCTCCTGAACTCGAACATCTCGACCGCGGCGGCCTCGCGCCCGGTGGAGATCGAAGTGCTGCCGCTGCCCGGCGGGCGCCCGGAGAACTTCACCGGGTTCGTGGGCGACCTGGAAGTTGCCGCCACCCTCGACCGCGACAGCGTGCAGGTCAGCGATGCGGTCACCCTGACCGTGGAGGTTGCGGGGAGCGGCAACCTGCGCATGCTGGCCGAACCCGAGGTGGAGGTGCCGCCCGGCTTCGAGGCCTTCCCGCCCGAGGTGACCGAGCGCGTCAACCGCACCGACGCGGGGGTGAGCGGAACGCGCACCTACGAGTACGTGCTGGTGCCGCGGGTGCCCGGGGTGGGGGCCATACCGCCCGTCGAGCTGGCCTACTTCGATCCCGAGCGGGAGGTCTACGAGGTCGCGGCCAGCGAGGCGCTCGCGGTCGAGGTCACCGGGGTGGCGGCGGACGGGCCGCTGGGGGCCGGCAGGGTGCGCGCGGGGGTGGAGGAGCTGCGCACCGACATCCGCTTCATCCAGCTCGGGAGCCCGGCCCTGGTGCTGGCGAACCGGACGCTGCTCGTGCACCCGCTCTTCTGGGTCACGCTGCTCGTGCCGCTGGCGGTGGTGGGCGGGGCGGCGGGGCTGCGCCGCCACCGCGACCGGCTTCACGGGGACGTCGCGTACGCCCGCTCGCGGCGCGCGGCGAAGGTGGCCCGGAAGCGCCTCATGGAAGCGCGCAAGCTGGCTGACGGGAAGGATGTGCGCGCCTTCTACGCCGAGGCCGGACACGCGCTCGAAGGCTTCCTCGCCGACAAGCTCAATATTGCCGCCGCCGGCATGATCCGGGACGAGGTTCGGCACCGGTTGTCCGTCCCGGGCGTCGATACCGAGGCGGCCGAACCCTACATGGAGTGCCTGGAGGAGTGCGACCGGCAGCGCTTTGCCCCCCCGACCGCGTCGGCGGAGGAGCGCGCGCGCTTCCTTGGCCAGGTGGAGGCGGCGATGGCGGCCATGGCGGAGCACCTCGCCCGATGAGCGCGCGGACGATCCTTCCGGCAGCCCTCCTCGCGCTGGCGCTCCAGCCCGCCCCCATCCACGCCCAGGACGAACTCTTCGAGGAGGGCAACCGCCTCTACCAGCAGGAGGACTACCAAGGCGCGCTCGACAACTACCTGCGCATTCGCGAGGCGGGCTTCGAGAGCCCGGGGCTCTACTACAACATCGGCAACGCCTACTTCAAGGCGAACGACCTGGGTCGGGCCATCCTCTACTACGAGCGGGCCCGCCGCCTCGCCCCCGGCGACGCGGACATCCTCGCCAACCTGGAACTGGCCCGCTCGCTGGGCACGGACGAGATCTTGCCGCTGCCGCGCTTCTGGCTCTTCCGGGTCGGGTCGTGGTGGATGAACCTGTTCCCGCGCTCACTCCTCATCGGGCTGACGGCGGCGGGATACCTGATGGCGGCCGGGGCCTTGGTGGTGCTGGTGCTGCGGCCGGGGGCGGCGTCGTGGGCGCGGCGCGCCGCGGTCGCGGGGGGCATCATGGTGCTGCTCCTGGGCGCCACCCTGGCCGTGCGCGAGACCGGGTGGGGACAGGCCCGTCTGGCCGTGGTGCTCGCCGCCGAGGTAGGCGTGCAGAGCGCCCCCTCCGACGACCCCGCGCTCCAGCTCTTCGTCATCCATGAGGGCACCCGGGTGCGCGTGGACCGCAGCTCCGAAGAGTGGCTGGAGGTGGTGCTCGACGATGGCAAGGTGGGCTGGGTGCGTGCGGAGGTGCTGGAGGAGGTGTGAGAGCAGAGCATGAGTCGGCGATTGTCAGGCGCGGCCTGATCCGGCAGAATCAGTGGGAGGCGGGAACGAAGCCGGGGGAGACGTCGTAACCAACGGACACGCGGCCCGCGCGGCCCCCACGATGGAGTTGCAGGACGAGATGGATCCAAGCCGTTGCCCAGGAAGGCGGAGTCGCTGGCCGGGGGGTCTGCGGGATCCCTTGGCGCGCTCCATTCTGGTGGCGACGCTCGGCCTCTTGTCGGCATCGGGAGTGCATGCGCAGGAGGAAGATCCGGCCCCGAAACGAGTCACCCTCCGGGGTGTTGTCGTGGACGAAGTCATGGGGACCCCGGTCGCGGGGGCTGCCGTGTATCTGGAGGACGACGACTACGGCGCGCTCACCGACGCGCATGGGTCGTTCCGAATCGAGGGCGTCCCCGCCGGCTCGCAGACCATCGTCGCAACCCAGTTCGGGTACTGGGAGATCGCGGCAGACGTCGAGGTGCCGGAGGCCGGGGCCATCATCGAGATCGACCTCAAGCCCAGGCCGATCCTGCTCGACGGCGTCACTGCGGTGGCCGACAACATCGACACCATGGTGAGGCGCCTTCGGACGCGTCGACAATCCCTGCCGTACCAGGCCCGGGCGTTCGACCAGGAACGGCTGCTGCGCAGCCCGGAGCCGGACGTCTTCGAGTTCCTCTGGCGGGAGACGGGCCTTGAGCGGCGACCCTGTCCGATCATGGGCGGCGTGACGCTTCCGGGATGGCAGCCGGCCCGGGGTCTCGGGGGATGGAACCTGCCCTCCCAGGCGCCCGGCGCGCTGTCGAGTCATTGCATCTGGAGACGGGGTCAGGTGGTCAGCCCGAGCGTGTACATTGACGAGATGCCGGCCGCCCGCGGCCTGGACGCGCTCAGGAACTATCCGACGACGCAGATCTACGCGCTGGAGGTCTATTCCCAGGGCGCCGAGATCCGGGTCTACACCTACAGCTTCATGCAGCGCATGGCTGCAAATCCCGAGGCGCTGATCGCCCTCGGCCCATGGCCGTAAGGGGGGCCGGATGCACCGACGAGCACCAACAGGACGACGATATCGAAGATGGGGAGGCGTCGCGGCCCCGGCTGCCGGCTGCCTCCTCCCGATGGTTGTCTGCCTCGTGCCCGCCGCGGTCGCTGCGCAGGAGGCGGAGGCCTCGTCCATCCGCGTCCCGCTGCACGGTATCGTCTACGATGCCTTCACGGGCGCCGCCGTGGCGGGCGCCGCGGTCTACCTGAATGCCGAGGGATACGGGGTGCTGTCGGACTCCGCGGGTGTTTTCCGCTTCGCGGACGTTTTCCCTGGGCCGCAACTCGTCGCCGCAATCCAGTTCGGGTATGAAGAGACGGCAGCGCCGGTCGAGGTGCCCGAGGAAGGCGCCTTCATCGAGATCGAGCTTACGCCCCAGCCCATCCTGCTCGACGGTGTTACGGCGGTGGTCGACAACATCAGCACGATGGAGAGGCGCATGCGCTCGCGGCGTCGGTCCGTTGCGTTCCAGACCCGTGCGTTCGACCAGGAACGCTTGCTGCGCAGCGCGTCGGCCACCGTGCTCGAATTCCTGCGTTCGGAAACCCACTACACTCCCGTCCCCTGCCCCGCGGGCACCGGCATTTTCGGCACCGGGAGTTCAACCGGCAGCCTTGGCTGGCACGGAATCTCCCGGTTGACCGGTGCGCTGTCGACAAGCTGCATCATCCGCCGGGGAAGAACGATCAGCCCGAGGGTGTACATCGACGAAATGCCGGCCATCGGCGGCCTGGACGAACTCGAGAGCTACCCCACGGCGCAGATCTACGCGCTGGAAGTCTTTTCCCAGGGCGCCGAGATCCGGGCCTACACCTACAACTTCATGCAGCGCATGGCCGAGAGACCCATGGCGCTGATTCCGATCAATCTCTGGCCGTGAGGCGGCAACCGGTCTCCTGACGCCCGCTCTTGATCCCCGGGGCGGCAAGCGCCAACGTTTGCGCGCAAACGATCCCCCTGCGGGGACCCGCTGACGGCACTCTCTGCACGCGATTGCAGCCGTTCGCTCCGCTCTTCATCGACCGTAGCCACCACCGATGCCCGCCCAGCCTTCCCAGTCCCAGCAGCAGCGACGGGCCGACGTTCGCCGGCGCAACCGCAAGCTCGGCCGCGTGCTGCTCGCCATCGGGCTGATCGTGCTCTCGCTGCCGCTGGTGACCAACCTGGTGCGCGATCCCAACGCCGAGCGACCGGAGGACCCGCCCTCGGAGATGGTGCGCAGGGCGGGGCTGGCCGAGGGGCGGGGCGACATCGAACTCGCCACCCGGCTCTATGAGCGCGTTCTGGAGCTGGAGATGGGCGAGTCGCCGCGGGATACGCTGAAGGCCCTCGTGCGTGCGGCGCGGGCCGGGCTGGCACGCATCGCGGAATCGCCGTGAGGCATCCATTCCAACCTTCCACAAGACCGACATGACCACCACCATGGCCATTCGCATCCACGGGCTCGGGGGCCCGGAGATGATGCGCTGGGAACAAGTGCCCCTGCCGGAACCCGGCCCGGGCGAGGTGCTCGTCCGCCACGAGGCGGTCGGGCTGAACTTCATCGACACCTACCACAGGAGCGGACTCTACCCGGTACCGGCGCTGCCCGCCGTGCTCGGGATGGAGGCGGCCGGTGTGGTGGAGGCGGCGGGACGGCCTGCGACGGACGGGCCGACCTTCCAGCCCGGCGACCGGGTCGCCTACGGGAGCGTGCTGGGCGGTTACTGCGAGCGCCGGGTGATGGCCGCCGACCAGCTGGTCGGCATCCCCGACGGCGTGGCATTTGAGGCCGCCGCCGCGGCCATGCTCAAGGGCATGACGTCGTGGTATCTCTGCCGGCGCACCTACCGGGTGCGCGCGGGCGAGACCGTGCTGATCCATGCGGTCGCTGGTGGGGTAGGCACCATCCTCTGCCAGTGGTGCAAGGCGCTGGGCGCCACCGTGATCGGCACCGCGGGCAGTGCGGAAAAGGGCCGCCTCGCGCGGGCGCACGGGTGCGACCACGTCATCCTCTACAAGGAGGAGGACTTCGTCGAGCGGGTGGGCGAGATTACCGGCGGCGAGGGTGTCCCGGTAGTCTTCGACGGAGTCGGCAAGGCTACCTTCGACGGCTCCATGGAGTGCCTCGCCCTCTTCGGCATGATGATCACCTTCGGGAACGCCTCCGGCCCGGTCCCTCCCCTGAACCTGCTGCGCCTGAGCGCCATGGGGATCACCGTGGCCCGTCCCTCGCTCAAGCCCTACATCGAGCGGCGCGAGGACCTGGAAGAAGCTTCCGCCGAACTGCTCGGGCATATCCAGGCCGGCCGCATCGAGCTCACCATAGGCCAGCGCTTCCCGCTCTCCGAAGCCGCCGCGGCTCATCGCGCGCTGGAGTCGCGGCAGACGCAGGGATGCACCATTCTGGTGCCGTGACGACATCACCTACGCGGATTCCGGAGGACCCCATGATTCGCACGCTGACTTCCGCCGCTCTCGCCGTGTTCGTGACCGCGAGCGCCGCCGCCGCACAGCAGCGGCCCAACACCGTCTTCCTCGACGAGCTGACCTGGACCGAAGTCCGGACCGCCATCGACGAGGGGGTCACCACCATCATCGTGCCCACCGCGGGGACCGAGCAGAACGGACCCCACATGGTGCTCGGGAAACACAAGTTCATCATCAATCACGCGTCGGACCTGATCGCGCGCGAGCTGGGCAACGCGCTGGTGGCGCCGGTCATCGCCTATGTTCCCGAAGGCGCCATCGACGGGCCCGACGGACCCACCGGACACATGCGCTACGCGGGGGCGATCACGCTTCCCAACGAGCACTTCATGAAGCTGCTGGAGTACGCGGCCCGGAGTCTCGACGTGCACGGCTTCACCGACATCGTCTTCATCGGCGACAGCGGCGGAAACCAGAACGGCATGCGCACCGTGTCGGAGATGCTGAACGAAGAGTGGGCGGCCGCGGGGAAGGAAGGCCGCGTCCACTTCGTGGGTGACTACTACTCCGGCAACGGCTTCCGCGACTGGCTCATGGAGGAGCACGGCTACGACGCGGCGACCATCGGTGGGCACGCCGGCATCAGCGACACGTCCCAGCTTCTCTACATCGCGCCCGAGCACATCCGCCAGGGTGAACTCGCTCCCGGAGGCGGGTTCGAGGGCAGCGGCGTCTCCGGAGATCCCACCAGGGCTTCCGTTGAATACGGCAGGATGGGCGTCCAGCTCAAGGTGGAGGCGGCCGTGCGCCAGATCCGCGCGCTGACGCAGGGGCGATAGAATGAACCCTTCGACCATGACCACGCCGGCGCCTTCGGCTGCCACCTCCTCCCGCAGCGCCCGTTTGCTGGCGGCGCTGGGGCTCGAAGATGTGAATCCGGGCGGTTTCGCGGGCGAGTGGATGGGCTCCGGGCCCGAACTCGAGGTCCATACCCCCATCGACGGCTCGCGCATCGCGACCGTGCGCCAGGTTACCGAGGACGAGTACGATCGCATCGTCGAGCGGGCGCACGAGGCGTTCCTGCAGTGGCGGACCGTGCCGGCCCCCAAGCGCGGCGAGGTGGTGCGCCAGATCGGCGACCGGCTGCGCCGGCACAAGTCGGCATTGGGCGAACTGGTCACCCTCGAGATGGGCAAGATCCTCACCGAGGGCGAGGGCGAAGTGCAGGAGATGATCGACATCTGCGACTTCGCGACCGGTCTCTCTCGCCAGCTCTACGGGCTCTCCATGCACTCCGAGCGCCCGGACCACCGCATGTTCGAGCAGTGGCACCCGCTGGGCGTGGTCGGGGTGATCTCGGCGTTCAACTTCCCGGTCGCCGTGTGGAGCTGGAACGCCGCCATCGCGGCGGTGTGCGGGGACGCCACCCTGTGGAAGCCTTCCAGCCAGACCCCGCTCACGGCGATCGCATGCACGCGCATCGCGGGGGAGGTTGCGCGCGAGAACGGCTACGATCCGGCCATCTTCTCCCTGGTGGTGGGGCGGGGCTCCACCGTGGGCGACCGGCTTCTGCACGACCGCCGCATCCCGCTGGTATCCGCCACCGGCAGTTGCCGGATGGGCTACCGGGTGGCTCAGGTGGTGGGCAAGCGGCTGGGCCGCACCATTCTCGAGCTGGGCGGCAACAACGCCATCATCGTAACCCCGCACGCCAACATGGACCTTGTGCTTCCGGCCATCCTGTTCGGATCGGTCGGCACGGCCGGGCAGCGCTGCACCAGCACGCGCCGCATCATCGCGCACGAATCCATCCGCGAGGAGCTGGAGCGGCGGCTGGTGTCCGCCTACGGGGACGTGCGCATCGGCGACCCGCGCGCCGCGTCGACGCTGATGGGTCCCGTGGTGAACCACCAGGCGGTCGTCGACCTGGAGAGCGCGGTGCGCCGGGTCACTGAGGAGGGGGGCGAGATCCTCTGCGGAGGCGAGCGCCTGGACGGCCCGGACTTCCCCGGCGGCCACTACGTCACCCCCTGCATCGCCCGCGCGCGCAACGAGTTCGACATCGTGCAGGAGGAGACCTTCGCGCCCATCCTCTACATCCTGGGGTACGGGAGCGCGGATGCGTCTCCGGCGCAGGCAGTGGAGGAGGTGGCCGAGGCCATCGCGCAGCACAACGACGTGCCCCAGGGCCTCTCGTCCGCGATCTTCACCGAACACATGCGCGAGGCGGAGCTCTTCCTCTCCCACCGTGGCAGCGACTGCGGCATCGCCAACGTCAACATCGGCACCAGCGGCGCGGAGATCGGGGGCGCCTTCGGAGGCGAGAAGGAGACCGGAGGCGGGCGCGAGTCAGGCTCCGATTCGTGGAAGGCCTACATGCGGCGCCAGACCAACACGGTCAACTGGAGCCCGGAGCTGCCGCTCGCGCAGGGGGTGCGGTTCGGGTAGGAGCAGCGGCTACGGCTGGAGCAACTGCTGAAGCCCAACGACCAGGCCGACGATTACCGTCGCCTGCACCAGCAGCAGGCGGTACATCTGCGCCTTGGTGACGAATTCGCCTCGGAGGCCTGCGATGTCGGCCTTGAGTTCGGCTCGGACGCCTGCGATGTCGGCCTTGAATTCGGTGCGCAGACCGTCGATCTCGACCTTGGTTTCAGTACGAAGCTGTTCGAAGTCAGCCTTGATTTCGGTTCGGAAGTCGCGGAATTCGGCGCGCAGATCCCGAAAGTCCTCCTTGGTGGCGACGTTGGCCAGCACGGGGCCGCCGAACACGGTCACCAGGGCCTCCGCCTGGGCCGGGTCAAAGCCGGCGGCCTGAAGAGTCCTGGTTGCCTTCAGCGTATCGAGCCCGATCGGTTCCATGGCATCAAACATGTCGCGCCACCTTCCCTCGCAGCAAGTTCACGACTCATGCCGGGCATCACGTCGTCCGGAGTGTCGCTGCGGGGGACCGGCACGCCCCCGGTCCGGGGCGACCTGACATCGTCATAGTTTCAGCCGGGCGAGAGAATGGCGCGATGGGATTGATTTTTGTAAGCGATTGGCACTGATTGGTTTATATCACTCATGGTGATTGCTGTTCCCCTATCAGTTCATGTTTGCTGACCGGGATGTAGATCGACGTTGGCGAACGTCTTTGGAGATAACTGTTCGGCCAGGCTGTGGCGAGTGTCCCTTGTGAGCGGATCGTGGTGGGGCTGGTCTCAGCGGTGGAGGATGCGCCTCCAGTGCTTGGCGAGCAGGCAGAGCCGGACATCCGTGGTTGGGCTTTCCGGAGTGCTTGTCGGTGCCGCGGCGCCCGCGTCCCTGGGTGGTTCCGACGCCGGAACCAGCCGGAGGTCCTGTAGACGCCGCCGTTGAAGCGGGGACCTCGACGATCGGTCTCGACGAGGACGGGAGTGCGAGCGCGCTGTGGGTCGCGATGGCGAGCTCGTGGGCGAGGCGGACGTGGTGGACGGGTGGGGAGGGGACTCGACCCCGGCGGGAGGGACGGACGGAGTTCGTCCCGGAGGCCGGGGGGACCGGCGCCGAAGCGGTGGCAACGCCGACCAGGCCGCCCGCCGGTCACCACGGGGACCCAGCCGAAGCCGACGGCCTCGACCGGCGGTGATCGGTGGCCGTGGGAGAACATCCGCGTGCGCGGCCGCCTGGGGGACGCGCGGACCCTGCGGAAGCGGGTGGAACCTCAACCGCGAGCGCTGCCGGAGCGAGGGGTTTCCGGGGGGTCAAAGGGGGGCGGAGCGCTCCCCCTTGCCAGTCCGCCACGTTCAACGTGGCGTGGGCTGGCTTACAACCCAAAGAGCGTGAGCCAGCCCCTCGGCGGAGCCGCCGAACACGCCTCTCCGGGCATCGCCCGGAACAGCCTCGACCGGGCCGTCGCGAGACAGCTCCTCGGCCTCCCCGTCGCCAGCCTCAAGGACGGCAAGGGCGACCGGCCCGGCTCCCGACTCTCCCGGGACTGCGCCACGCTCTGCCGAGCGCCCGGTT
>VXNP01000098.1 GCA_009840525.1 Gammaproteobacteria bacterium | reverse complement strand
TCGGGACGGCCGGATTCGAACCGGCGACCCCCTGAACCCCATTCAGGTGCGCTACCGGACTGCGCCACGTCCCGAAGAACGCGCAATATAACAAGCCCGCGGCAACGCACAAAGCAGCCCGGCACGGGGGTTGCAACCCGCACCGGCTCCCCTACACTTCTCGGGGTTCCCGCACTGAATCGGAGGTGAAGAAGTGACCGACGCCGAAAAGAATTTCGACGTGATCGTCATCGGCAGCGGCCCGGGCGGCTACGTCGCGGCCATCCGCGCGGCCCAGCTCGGGCTGAGCGCCGCCTGCGTCGAGTACGAGGAGCTGGGCGGGGTTTGCCTGAACGTGGGCTGCATCCCCACCAAGGCCCTCCTCTCGAGCGCGCTGCTGGTCGGGCAACTGAAGAAGGCGAAGCAGCATGGCATCATGCTGGGCGAGATGGGCGTGGATCTGGGACCTGCCCAGAAGCGCAGCCGCAACGTGGCTTCGCGGCTGGTGCGCGGCATCGGCCATCTGTTCAAGAAGAACGGCGTGACCCACATCAGGGGCTACGGCCGGCTGGCCGGCGGAGGCACCGTCGAGGTGCGGGGCGAGGACGGCGAATCGCAGCGCTACCACGGACGCAACGTCATCATCGCCACCGGCTCCCGGCCCCGCGACATCCCCGTCCTCGTCATCGACGGCGAGCGCATCTGGTCGTCCACGCACGCACTCTTCCAGGCCGACGCCCCCGGGCACTTGGTGATCGTGGGCGCGGGCGCGGTCGGCATCGAGTTCGCGGACATCTACGCCGCCTACGGCTCGAAGGTCACGGTGGTCGAGATGCTCGACCGCATTCTTCCCGTGGAAGATGAAGAGGTCTCGGAAGCCGTGGCGAAGAGCTACAAGCGGCGGGGGATGAAGATCCTCACCAGCACGGCCCTCCAGAACACCGAAATCCACGATGGCGGCGTCCGGCTGACGGTAAAGGCCGGCGACGGGGAGGAGCAGGTCCTCGAGGCCGACTACGTCCTTTCCGCGGTCGGGCGCGTCCCCAACATCGAGGACATCGGGCTGGAAAGAGCTGGCGTGGCGACCACCAGCGACGGTTTCGTCGAGGTCAACGCGCACATGGAGACCAGCGTGCCCGGCATCTTCGCGATCGGCGACTGCGCCGGCCCGCCCCTGCTCGCGCACAAGGGCTCGCATGAGGGTATCGTGGCGGTGGAGCACATCGCCGGAGCGGGAGACGGGACCGTCGACTACGGCAACATCCCCAACTGCACCTACTGCCACCCGGAAGTGGCGTCGGTGGGGCTCACCGAGGCCCAGGCCCGCGAAGCCGGACACGACATCGAGGTGGGCAGGTTCCCGTGGGTAGGCAACGGGCGCGCGCTGGCGGCGGGCGACTCGGAGGGATTCCTGAAGGTGATCCGGGACACGCGCTACTCGGAGATCCTGGGCGCGCACATCGTGGGCCCGGGCGCCACCGAGCTCATCGCCGAGTTCGTGGTGGGACGCCACCTTGAGGCGACCGTCGAGGAGATGGAGAAGGCGATGCACCCGCACCCGACCCTCTCCGAGGCCGTGGCGGAAGGGGCGCTCTCAGCGCTGGGAAGGGCGATTCACATCTAGGGAGCGGCCGAACGGCCCCCGGCCTGCGGCAGCACTCTCGGCACTCGCGCGCCGTTCCCGGGCTGGTCAGCGGCGTCCTCGGCCGGCAGCTCCCCCCGGATCGCCAGCACGCGCGCCAGCGCCTCGCCGATCTTGTTGTTCGGAGTTGAGGCCCCCGCCGTGATGCCCAGCTCGAAGGGGCCGTCCGGGAGCCAGTCGCGGGCGACCACCTCGGCCGCGTGCAGGTCGAGTTCGGGCTTGTGGCGCACCAGGCCCGTCGCCGTGTCGATGCACACCGCGTCCTCGATGTGGTAGGTCACGGCGTACTCGCGGCACATGGCGGCCAGGTGGTTGGTGTTCGACGAGTTGTAGCCACCGATGACGATCATCACGTCCGGCGGCTGCGACATCATCGCCTCCACCGCGTCCTGCCGCTCCTGGGTCGCCGAGCAGATGGTGTCGAATGAGCGAAAGCGCTCGCTGGCGTACTCCTCCCCGTGTCCCTCCACCATCGCTTCGCGAATCCTTGCCGCGATCGCCAGCGACTCGTTGGCCAGCATGGTGGTCTGATTCGCCACCCCGACCTTGCTCAGGTCCAGCTCCGGGTCGAACCCGGGCGTGGCCTTGTCGCGGAAGTGCTCCACGAATTCCCCGGTCGACATGCTCCCGGGACGGTGCGCGATGTAGTCGCACACCAGCTTCGCCTCCTCCATGTTGCGCACGATCAGGTACTTGCCGCCGTCGTACAGGGTGACCTGGGACGCGGTTGCGCGGGACTCCTCGTGCGTGTACTTGCCGTGGACGATGGCCGTGAAGCCGTCGCGCGCGTACCGCTCGACGCGCTTCCACACGTTCAGCACGGAGCCGCACGTGGTATCCACCAGCAGGCACCCCATCTCGCGCAGCGTGCCGAAGTCGTGGCGCGTGACGCCGAATGCCGGGATCAGAACCACATCCCTTGGCGTGAGGTGCGAGAAGTCGAAGCTCTGGTCCTCGCCCGGATAGAGGAACCGGATGCCCATCTCGCGCATGCGCTGGTTCACATGCGGGTTGTGGATGATCTCCCCGACCAGGTAGATGTTCCGGCCGGGAAACTTGGTCACGGTCTCGTAGGCGTAGTCGATGGCGCGGTCGACCCCGTAGCAGAACCCGAACTCCTCTGCCAGGCGCACGGTGATGTCGCCGAAGACGTCGGTATAGCCGCGGGCGCGGATGCGATCCACGAGCTGTGAGTGGTACTCGGCGTCGATGATGGGTTTGACCTGGGTTTTCAGGCCGAACCCCTTCCGGAAGTAGGTCTGCTCCATAGGGCAAGTAAGCGAAGCTGCGGCTGCCGATCAAGCCGCCCGCTGGGGCATGTGGGCCGGCTGCGCGACCGCCCGATGGTGTTGGCCCGGCATCTCGGCGGGCGCTCCCGGCACCGGAATCACCGCGCCGGTGTACAGCTTTCCCATGTCGATACTGTCCAGGCTCGCGCTCATCTTCGTGGCGGTCCCGCTGCTCGAGTTGTTCCTCCTGATCCGTCTCGGGGGCGCGATCGGGCTTTTTCCCACGCTGTCGCTTTGTGTGCTCACGGGAGTTGCGGGGGCGTGGCTGGCGCGCCGCGAGGGGCTGCGCGCGCTATGGTCGTTCCAGCAGCGGCTGGCTCGGGGCGGCGTACCCGGACGGACGCTGATGGACGGGCTCTGCATCCTGCTGGGAGGCGCGCTCCTGCTCACCCCGGGGCTGCTCACGGATGTCGTCGGGTTCTCGCTGCTGCTGCCCCCGAGTCGGCGCTGGATTCAGAAGCGGATACAAGGTCGAATCGAGCGCCAGCTGGCCGACGGGTCGCTTCGGGTGACCACCATTGGCGGGTTTCCAGGTGCCGGCGGGGCGCAACCGGGTGCGGGCGGGGCGTCTGGATGGGGATTCGGGACGAGGCGCGGACCTCTTGGGGCCGAGGCCGACTCCGGTGACGAGGCGCCGCGGTCCCGCCCGGGCGAAATCATCCAGGAAAAGAGACGAAACCATAGATGACCCGGAGCCAACCAGTGACCCCGGCGATCGATTTCCTCGAACATCTTCTCAACGCTCCCGGCCCCTCGGGCTTCGAGGTGCGGGCCGCGCGCGTCTGGCGGCGGCAGGCCGAGGGCTTCGCGGACCGGGTGTGGACCGACGTGACGGGCAACTCCTTCGCCTCGGTGAATCCGGAGGGCAGGCCGCGGGTGATGATGGCCGGGCACATCGACGAGATCGGCCTTCAGGTCACCCACATCGACAAGGACGGTTTCCTCTACTTCGACACCATCGGCGGATGGGACGCGCAGGTGCTGGTGGGCCAGCGGGTGCGCATCCTCGGCGGCGCCGGCGAAGTGCCCGGGGTCATCGGCAAGAAGCCGATTCACCTGATGAAGGCATCGGATCGGACCAAGGCGAGCAAGGTCCGCGACCTCTGGATCGACGTGGGGGCCGGGGACCGCGACGCCGCCGGGGAACTGGGGCTGCGGGTGGGAGACTCGGCGGTCGTGGCCGCATCGCTGGTGCGGCTGGCAGGCGACCGCATCGCTTCGCGGGCGATCGACAACCGCATCGGCGCCTACGTGGTGCTGGAGGCGCTGCGCAGGCTGGCCGAATCCCCGGGCTCCGCAGGCGCGGTGGCGGTCGCCACGGTGCAGGAGGAGATCGGTTACTCGGGAGGAGGGGCGCGCACCAGCGCCTATTCCGTGGATCCGGATGTCGCGCTGGTCGTCGATGTCACGTTCAGCACCGATGCTCCGGACATCAACAAGAAGGAACTGGGCGAGCACAAACTGGGGGGCGGACCGGTGCTGAGCCGGGGTTCCGCCGCCCACCCGGTGGTGTTCGACCGTCTGACCGAGGTGGCCGAAGCCGAAGGCATCTCCTACAGCATCCAGGCGGCCCCGCGCGCCACCCGCACGGACGCGGACGGGATTCACCTGGTGCGCACCGGGGTGCCAACCGGACTGGTGTCGGTTCCCAACCGCTACATGCACTCGCCCAACGAGATCGTCAGCACGAGCGACCTGGACGCCGCCGCGAACCTGCTCGCCGCCTTCGTGCGCAGCCTCGGCGAAGGCGAGGACTTCACGCCCAGGTAGGCTCGACGCCATCAGGGCCGCGATCGGCGAGCGCCGGAGCGCAGAGCCCGCGCGAGTTCCTCGTGCTCGGCCGACCTGGCTGACCGCAGCCCCGCGGCGTGTCCCGAATTCACATGTGCGTGTCCCATTCTGCCATTGACGGATTCTGGGCCCGTGATCCGGCGCAGTCCGAGACCCCCCGCGTTTCAGCCTTCCAGAGGCGCTGGCGGGCTCGCCGGCGGCATTCGCAGGCAGCTTCCTACTCCGAAGGTCTCTCGACCCCGTTTCGGCCACTACAGGGCATCCTGAGCGGCCGATTTCGGTGGCGTTATATTTGTACGTAAGTCATTATACAATCTCACGTTGAGAGGAATTTTGATCGCATCTGCGAACGTTCTCTACGACACGCACCGGAGGCTCTCCCCGTGGCCCGCGATGGTGCGGGAACCGACGGGCGCCAGGACTGTGTCCACCGATGCCATCCCGGCTCACTCCGGTCCCGAGAACGCCCCGAATCGCGCCGCGGGCGATGGTGACGACGACGAACTCCGCAGGCTGGGCGAGCGCATCGCCGAACTGGCGGCCCGCATCAACTCCGCCGAGGCGCGCATGATGACCCTCATCGCCGAGTTCGACCGCCGGGGCGGGTGGAAGGACGGCGGCTACTCCTCCTGCGCCGAATGGCTGGCCTGGAGGATTGGCACGAAGATCGGTACGGCCCGCGAACGGGTGCGGACCGCCCGCGCGCTCGAGCGCCTGCCACAGACGGCCGATGCTCTGAAGCACGGGACCATCTCCTACGCCAAGGTGCGGGCGCTCACCCGGGTTGCGACCCCCGAGCGCGAGGCGGAGTTGCTCGAGTTCGCGCGCGCGGGCTCGGCGGCGAAGCTGGAGCGGACGGTGCGCATGTTGAAGAAGTTGTCGCGCGACGCGGAGCTGACGGCCGAGCAGGCCCGGCGCCGCAGCCGCACCTTCTCGGTCTTCGTGGACGGCGACGGGATGTACGTGGTGAAGGGGCGGCTCGAGCCGGAGGCCGGGGCGGTGCTGATGCGGGCGGTCGAGGCGGCGTCGGATGCGCTGTTCCGGCGGGAGAAGGGAGCCGGTTCCGGCAGTCACGAGGGCGATGCCCAAGACGCGGCGGGAAGTGGAAGGCGTGTCAGTTGCGGGGCCGGCAGTGAGCGCCCGGAGCCGAAGCAGCGCCGGGCGGATGCGATGGGGCTGCTCGCGGAGCGGGCGCTGGCTGCCGGCTTCGGTGCCGCCGCGGACCGCGACGCAAGTCGACCGATCGCGAATGCCGCCGCACCGGAGCCGCCATCCGTTGACGAAGGACGGGCGTCATTCAGCGGCGAAGGACAGACGTCATTCAACGGCGACGGACAGGCATCACCCAATGGAGAAGAAAGGACTTCATCCCACGGCGATCCGTCGACTGCATCCCGCGTCGGGTCCGGCACCCGGACGGAGCGCTACCAGGTCATGGTCCATTGCGACGCCGCGACGCTCGCGGCCGAGGGCGAGCCCGGGCGCTCGGACTTGGACGCGATTCGCGTTTCCGCGGAGACGTCGCGGCGCATGGCGTGCGATGCGGCGGTGGTCGCGATGGTCCACGCGAAGGACGGCTCGATGCTGAACGTGGGCCGACGGACGCGCACCATTCCGCCGCACATCCGGCGGGCGCTGGAGGAGCGCGACCGGGGCTGCCGCTTTCCGGGGTGCGGCTGCCGGTTTACGGAGGCGCACCACGTGAAGCACTGGGCCGACGGGGGCGAGACGAGCCTGAGGAACACGCTGCTCCTCTGCCGGCGGCACCACCGCGCCGTTCATGAGGGGCGGGTCAAGGTATCGGTGAACGGTGACGGAACCGTGCTGTTCTTCACGCCCGAAGGCAGGATGCTGGTGGACGCACCGAGCAGGCCCAAAGCGGCTCGAGGTGGCGAGAGACCGGGCTTGCCGCCGGTCCCAACGATTCATCCCGGCGCCCCGGCGAAGGGTGGTGACTTCGCGCTCTCAAACGGGGCTGCGCTCTACCACGATTCGGAGGTACCGTGGGAAATCGAGGCTGCGGCGCGGGAAGCCCTGGATGAGTCGCTGGAAACTGATCCCCGGAAGCGTGAATGATCGGGACGAGGGATGGATCGGTCGGTGGCGGCCCGTGAAGTTGGACTGCATTTTTGCAAGAGACCTACCTTCGGCAACCGAGCCTGTTATCCCGCGAGGAGGCGAGATGAAATCCGACGACACCAACCGCCGCGAGTTCCTGACCCGCCTCGCCGGGCTGGGCGCCGCACTCTCGCTCCCACGTAGCCTGCTCTCCAGCCAACAAGCCTTCCCGACCCGCGAGATCCCCGGCACCGGCGAGCGCCTGCCCATCGTCGGGTTCGGATCCTCGAAACCTGTGCTCGAGATCCCCACGGAAGGCACGGAGCCGTTGGAGGCGGTGCTCGCCACGCTGCTCGAACAGGGCGGCCGGGTGGTCGACACCTCACCCCGCACCCCGGAAATCGACCGGGAGTTCGGCCGGATCCTCACCCGGCCGCGGTTCCAGGACAGCCTCTTCCTCGCTGCCAAGATCAACACCGAGGGCGAGGATGTCGGCATCGCGCAGATGCGGCAATCCCAGCGGCTCTTCGGACGCCCGACCCTCGACTTGCTACAGGTCGAGAGCCTGCGCGACCTCGATGTCCACTGGCCCAACGTGCGCGCCTGGAAGGACAGCGGCGAGGCGCGCTACATCGGCGTGACCGTCTCCGCGTACCGAAACTTCGAGCGGCTCGAGGCCTTCATGCGTAGCGAGTCGTTCGACTTCGTACACGTGAACTACTCGGTCATGGAGCCGCTCGCCGAAGAGAGGATCCTGCCGCTGGCGCAGGATCTGGGACTCGCCGTGCTCACCAACCGGCCCTTCATGAACGACAGCTACTTCGGGCGGGTCGCGGACCACACGCTCCCGGAGTGGGCGGCCGAGTTCGACTGCGAGAGCTGGGCCCAGTTCTCGCTCAAGTACGTGCTGTCGCACCCGGCGGTGACCTGCGCGCTCACCGAGACCTCGAACCCGGTGCATCTCGTGGAAAACATGCACTCGGCGCTGGGCCGCTTCCCGGATGAGGCCGCCAAACGCCGCATGCGGGAGCTGGTGAGTACGTTCTGAGTTGCACGCGCCTCGGCCTGAGCGAACGCGGCGCGCGGCGCGTGCCAGGGCGGGCCTGGGCGAATCCGCGGTGGGCTGGTGTGCGGGCGGCGTCTCGTCCTACCGAGCGACCGCGAACCCCAGCACCTCGAAGCGCGCTCCGAAGAGCAGCGGGCCCGAGCCCAGGAACGCCCGCGCCGGGTACTCCTGGGTGAAGAAGGTGCGGTAGACCTCGTTGAAGGCGTCGTAGTCCGCGACGTCCGAAGCGTACACCTGCACCGACACCAGGTCGTCCATGGTCAGCCCCGCGGCCTCCAGCGTGTTCTGCACGTTGGTGAGGACGTTGCGGGCCTCTTCCTGGGCGGTCTCGGGGACGGTCTGGTTGGGTCCGAGCCCCAGCGTCCCCGACACGTGGAAGGTGTTGCCCACCATCACCCCGGCGCTGAAGGGAGGGACGTCCGGATCAGCCGCCGAGCGCGGGTTGACGTAGCTCCGCTCCCGCAGGAGCCCTTCGAGGTTCAGGTCGAGCGACACGTCGCCGGCGCACGCAGGAAGCATGGCGAGCACGATGAAAGCGAAGAATGCGCGAACGCTCATGGTCATTGTCCTCTGGATTGTCGTGGTCATGATCCTCCCGAGTCTCATCCTATGAGTCTCCGGAACTCCGCGTTGTCGCGGATGTTGTCGAAATCGGCCTGCGTCGCGGCCAGCCCGCGCCAGCGCGCGTCGATGGCGATGGCTTCCTCGAGCGTGGCGACCGCACCCGCAGCGTCGCCCGCTCGGGCATACAGCCGCGCCAGCCCGTAGATGAGCTGGTCCTCCCCGGGCACGATCGCAATCGCTTCCTTCTGGGCCGCGATGGCCTCGTCGAAGCGGCCCCGGGCGGCCAGGTCGCGTGCGTCTCGGGAGTGGATGCGCGAGACGGACATGTTCACCAGGCGGCGCAGCTCCTTGAAGGGCTCGGCGTGGTCGTCCACGCGCACGTCCACCCAGCGGTCGGTGGTCCGGCCCGAGTCGCCGATGGGCTTCACCACAAGCACCCCGCCCGCCTGCTTGCCGCGCGCATCGCCCCCGGCGGCCTCGCCGGCATCGAGGGCATCCATCAGGCGGAGTGCGAGCGGCCCCGTCGACGACTCGAACGCCTCCGCCATCGCCTGCACCACCGCCTCCCCGGCGAGGATGTTGCCCTGGGCCGAGAAGTTCTCGCCCTCGATGTGCCCCGCCCAGGCGCTGGTGCCCGATCCGGTGTAGGCCCGCACCCGCCCTTCGGCGTCGATCACGGCCAGTTGGCGCCGGTCGCGGCCCGGGTCGGAGCCGGTCAGGTGTTCCACCACCTCGTCCGGCGAGAGCCCCAGCTCCAGCAGCTCCAGCCCGCGTGGCCCGTAGGTCTGGTTGGCCGCCGCCTGGGTCGCGATCGCCCCGACACCCGCCTTCGCATACGACACGATCGCCCCCGCGCGAAACGCCCGCGACTGCACCGCCACCCCCAGCTCATCGGTGGCGGGATCCCGCGCTACGATGGAGAAGGTGGCGACGACTTCCTCTCCGAACTCGTTGACGATGGGGCCGGGCATCTCGCCAGCAGAGCCCGCAGCGCCGGCGATCGAGCCTGGAGGGACGACCGTGCCTGGAGTCTGCGCCTCTGGCTGTTGCGCGGGCGCGAAGATGATCGCGAGGGCCAGCACGGCAGCGAGAGCGGGCACTACAATCGATGTTCGGCGAGTCATGGCTTGCACTCCGACAGATGGTTCCAACTCGGGGAGGACATGATACGCATCCCATTCAACGCGAACAAATCCAAGGCGCCCGAACCCTCCGAAGCGGGCCAGGACGCTGGTTCATCCCGCATCCAGAAACAGTCCGTCGTAGAGAAACGCGTCCCGAATGCGCTCGGAGTCGCGGTCGCTCACCCCGGCTCGACGCATGGTCTGGCGCCGGGATCCGCGAATCGTCTCCGTGACATGATTGAAGATGGCCCTGGCCTCGTCGCGCCCCAGCAGGAAGCGCCCGGCGGCTGCCAGCAGGTTGGCGCGGTTGGCGCGCCGCCCGCGGGGACCGCAGACCATGGCCAGGTCGCGCCGTTCGACGGCAACCACGGGCATCGGCTCCAGATCGTAGGCCGGGCTCAGGCGCCAGCTGCGGCCCCGCGCCAGCAGGGCATGGTTGCGCGGGTGATCGTCCAGGTTGGAGACCGCGGCGTTGAAGCACATCCGGCCGAACAGTTCACGGAGGTCCTCCCGCGGAGACGCGCTTGCGCGCCTCACTTCGTCGGCGAGCGACAGATAGGACCATCGCCTGCGGTCCGTGGGTGAGTCGTCGGCGCGCAGGAGGGTGAGCGCGCTCGCCATGCGGTGGCGCAGGTAGCCGTCGCCCGTCCGTTCCCGGTCGAAACGGCGCACCAGCAGCGCATCGCGGTCGCCGATGCGTTCGACCCGGCTCTCCGCCGCGTCGAGTCCGCATCGGCGCGCGAGCCGGAGAAGCCCGTGCTCCACCCGGGGCAGGTTCCAGCGGTCGCTCGCCTGGCGGAACTTCGCGATCCACAGCGCTTCGCCGTCCTCGACGAGGGCCTTGGGCCGGGCGCCGCCCATCGATGTGCCTGCAAGCAGCAGCTCGCGTGCGCGATCGGCCACGGCGCCGGTCACTTCGAACCTGTCTGCGAGCACGGCGTCGGCGGCCGCCTGAAGCCGCGAAAGGTCGACCACCGCGTTGAATCGCCGCCGGGGCCTCGGAGGCTCCAGTTGCGAGCCGAACCCGAGCGCGCCCGCGCGGTCGTCCGGCCCGAGCATCAGGTAGTCGAACTCGTCCAGCATCGTACGACCGGAGCGCCTCTCGATCAGCAACCGTCCCCAGTAGTCCGGCATGGCGTCGCGAATCACGCCGAAGAAGCCCTCCATGCGCCCCGTTCGGTAGACGCGCTCCGCCAGCCGCAGTTCCACGGGATCGAGTTCGACGGCATCGGGGCGACGAAGATAGCTTCGCCCATAGACGAATTCTCCCAGCCGGGATCCCGTCCCGGTATCCGAGACACGAAACCTGCCCGCCACCGTGAACTCCGTCTCCCCGGGCAGAACGACAAAGACGTAGCACCCGCGCTCAGAAGTCATTGTCGAGACGTCGGGGGCGGGCGGCGCGCCGGGGAGCGCGTGCGCTCTCCAGCACCCGGCCTTCCTCGTCGCGATCCGGATGGGCGAGCTCGTGCGCGTGGTCCAGCAGACCGAGGGACCAGAGCGCGCCGAAATAGGCGGACGCCGAAGTGCCCGGCTTCCCCCGCTCGAGATCCGCGACCGTGAACCGCGAGACGCTCATGCGCTCGGCCAGGTCCTGGATGCGCAGCTGACGGCGCAGCCGCGCGATGCGGATGTTGCGGCCCAGTCGTTTCAGGGCGTCCTCGACGGCGGCGGGTGGTGACGACGAAGTCCTCCGACCGACAGGCATGTTGATTATATCCTACTTGGCATATGGTGATGTTGACTAATTGCAACATCACCTACGAAGAGAAGCCCGTCAAGAGATGCTCTTCACACCTCTGACGGGCCTCTTCAGGGTCGGTCGAATCGCCCCCTAATCGTCCAGAACCAGCGGCCTCCCCACCAGTTTGGCCGGGTCCGCATCCGGCTTCGGGATGTACTTGTCCATCCAGCCCCCGTCCCAGCTCGCGATGTAGAGGTTGCCCTCCTGATCGACATCCATCTGGTGCGGGCGCGACAGGCCGCCGGGGAAGCCGCCGCGGGTGCCCCCGTAGGCGCCGAAGTGGTATTGGAGTTCGCCGTCCATGTTGTACTTGAGGATGCGGTTCAGCGCCGCCGAGATGACCCAGACGGCATCGTGCTCGTCCACGAACACGCCCACCGGATCGGTGATGTTGGGCCACTCTTCGATGTATTCGCCGTCCTCGGTGAAGATCTGGATGCGGTTGTTGGTGCGGTCGCCCACGTAGACGCGGCGGTTGCGGTCCACGGCGAGCCCGTGGATCAGGTCGAACTGCCCTGGCCCGCTTCCCAGCTCGCCCCACTCCATCAGGTATTCTCCCTCGGCGCTGTACTTGATGATGCGCGAGTGCCAGTAGCCGTCGCCCAGCAGGAAGTCGCCGTTGGGGAGGAAGGCCATCACCGACGGGTCGCCGTACTCGAACGGGTCCGGGTGCGGGTTGGCGCGCGCCTCCTCGCGGGTCGTCGGGTGATCCCGATCTACCAGCCGCATCACCAGCTCGCTCCCGTCGTTGGTGAACTTGAGGAGCTGCATGTTGACGTTCCTGCCGCCGCCGCGCTCCACGACCCACACGTGACGGTCGGGATCGTAGGGGCTGATGTAGACCTGGTGCGGCTTGTTGAAGATCGAATCCCACTGGGACCAGTTCTCGGTGATGTTGCCGTCGCGGTCCACGGCGACCATGTAGTTGGTGCTGCCCTCGCGCTCGTTCCCCTCGGCGTCCCGGTCGCCCCAGATGCCGATGATGACGCGGTCCGGGTTGTCGACCGCCACCCCGGAGACCTGCCCCCAAACCCACGGCTCCACATGGTCCGGCGCCGGCTTCCACCATCCCGGGACGGCGTCGTATTCGCCCGTTCGGTCATCGCCTCCCTTGACCACTGGGCCCGACGATGCCGATGCCATCCCACCGCCCGGACTCTCCGCCGCGCAGGCGGGCAGCAGGGCCAGGGCGAAGGCCACCAACGGGGTCAGACCTGTGCGCGCGATCTTCATTGACGTCACCTCTCTGGAGGGTTCCAACAGCTACTGCCCGGCCATCATCGCCTGGGCAACGAAGTCCGCCGGCATGTTCGGACGTCCTGGTGAACCCGGCAGCGCCGTCCAGCGCCGGCCTGCGACGAAGAAGCCGGGGGACCCGACGACATCGTCCCATTGACGCTGGACCCGCGCTGGACCGTTACGCTGCTCGGCCGACGGCAACGGGCGGGCGGCGGGCGGCTTCACGTCCGACACCTGCGAGACCCAGGCCCGGAAGCGGCGCCGAACCAGGACCGGCTCGCGGGTTGCGACGGAGAGCGTACACCCCACCAGGCGCACACTGTGCCGCTCGAGCGTGCGTCGGCGCACACCCGCCCGGCTGGCGATGACGTCCCAGCGAGTCTTCGGCCGCTCGCCAAGCGCCCACATGAGCAGGGCCCAACTGAGGAGCTGCTTGGGACCGCACCGCAACGGCATGTTCTCCTTCCAGTACCGGCGGAAGGTCTCCGCGGGCACTTCGATGTCCTGTGCGAGATCCCGGACCGATTTTGCCGGCGGGCTCGATCGCCACTCGTCCGAGAGCCTGCAGATGCGCTCAACCGCCTTCACCATGGACCAGTGGAGCGAGCAGGACCAGAGCATGCGACGCCCCAGAAGCCGGAGCGGATCCCGATGCATCACATTGACCCGTCCCAGGGTCGGCCTGAGGTGGTCGTGCGCCTCCTCCTCCCACACGACCTGAAACCGGTGCGACTCGGCCGTCCGAAGCCGCTGTAGGCGAGCCAGCGACAACGGCGTAACCACGATGCAGGAAGGCCTTGCGAGACCCTGGGCGAAAACCTCCCGGAGCCAGGCTACATCGGAGGTCGAACAGCGTTGCAGACCGGCGATGCCGATGTCGGTCGCGGCGATGAACGACTGGAACTCGTCGCGGTCCCTTGTGGAGTACAGATCCGCGTCGCCGAGCAACCCTTCGATCCGGTCGCGCAAGTCACGTGTGTCGTAATACAACGCGATCATGAGCGCCGGGGTTCGAGTGCGGGTCGCGAACGCATCGCTACGTGACGGTATCTCCCGCCCCGAACCCTGTCAAATCGCGACACCCATGCGACAAAACGCGGTTCCCGCTCAGCTCTTCTCCGTCAGCTCCAGCGGCGGATTCCACTCCTGCACCCCGGGAAACCGCCGTCCCCAGGTGTTTCCGTAGGGATCGCCCCGGCCCAGCAGGAAGCGGAGGATGAGCCGATGCAGCATGTTCATCTTCGGCAGCAGCCCGTGGAAACCCGCGGCGGCGGACAGCGCCCGGTCGCGGATCTCCCAGTAGCCGAAGTCGCCGGGGGTGACGCACACCACGCGCGCCTCGTCCAGGAAGGGCGGGATCGCACCCTCGAGCGGGACCGTGCCGTCACCGGTGTCGCGGCGGTCGCCCTCGATGCCGGAGTCCCACTCGTTGCGTCGGTCCGCGCCCCGCAGGTCGAAGCGCGGAAAGCCGTTCTCGTCGCGCGCTACCCTGAGCCCCACGCGGGTCCTGGAGTCGACGCCCGCGATGGCGAGCCAGCCGGCGCCGGCATCAGGCAGCTCCAGCCCCGAGACGCGCTCGCGGTGCGCCCGTGCCTCGTCGAGCATCTTCCGGAAGAGTGCCGCCCCGGTTACGTCCCAGTCCCGGACCTGATGTTCGATGGTCTGAACCACGTTCGGTTGCCACGCTTCGGGCCGGAAGAAGTTGGGCGGCCGCCGCCCGGCGGAAGGCGTCGAGTTCACCGCCATGCCGCCGTGCGACGCGACCGTCCCCGCCGACTCCGGCAGCAGGTGATAGAGGGCGGGCGTCATTCGGGCCATGCGCCGCTCCCGGGCCCTGCCGGAGTCGTCCCCGAGTTCGCTGGTCCCGGTGGCGACCTTGAGGATGGCCTCGTACGAGCCCCGGAACGGGGTGCCCAGCGTCACGACCTTGTCGACGAGGCGGCTCCCGCCCGTAGCGCTCCCGATGCGCCCGGCGAAAAGGCTCTCGACGTACCCCGCGATGATCAGCCCGCCCATCGAATGGCCGATCAGGGACACGGTCGGGTTGGCGCGATACGTCTCGTCGTCCCGGTAGTGCTTCATCAGCAGCGTCCTGTCGATGACCTCGCGCACGAACGCGGCCAGCCGCTCCTCGGTCCAGTCCAGCGGCATGCGCCAGTCGTAACCGAAGGGGAACACCGGCACCGGGCCCGGCTGGTTGTCGGAGAGCCCGTCGCGCAGCTCCTCGACCAGGTCCTCGTAGATGAGCGGGAAGGGACCGCGCGGCATGACGCGGGCCGGCTCGCGCAGCTCGTAGCGCTGGTCCTCCGGGTGCAGCGTGACCCGGTCGTAGCGGCGCTTGAGCATGGTGGTCCAGACGGCCTCGGGCGGGAGCTCGTACTCGTCATGGAGATCCGAAGCGGTGATCCCGGGGATGACGATGACGGGGGAGATGGGCATGGGGCGGAGGAGTGTCTGATGTTGTCGTAGCGTCGTCTGATTCTGACGTTGCAAGCCGACGGGCGTAGCCGTCACCTTGCCTGAATGACTCACCAACGGCTGCGCACACGGACCTGCGGATCGCGACCATAAATGACCCTGTTCCCGGCGTTACGCCAGCCTGTCTTACGTCGGGGCCGCCTCCGTCGTGACCGCGGAGACCGCTCCGGCCCATTCCCGGAACCGGCGCTTGAGCAGCTTCGGGTCACGGGACGCCTCGGCGAGCGTACAGTCGGCAAGCTGCCGGCCATATCGCTCCAGCGTGCGCCTGCCGATTCCCGCCTGCCTGGCGAGAGCGTCCCACTTGACTTGGCGACGCTGTCGAAACGCCCAGAGGAGCACGGCCCAGTTCAGCAGCACCTTGGGACCACACCTGAGGGGGATTCCCTCCCGCCAGTAGCGGCGGAACGAGTCGGGCGAGATCCCCAGGCTGAATGCCAGCTCGGTAACCGACGTCTCGGGCCGGGTGGGAGGGCGATGGCCGGAGAGGTTGCAGATGCGCCGGATGGCCTCGGCAACGGACCGGTGCGGCGAACTCACGGCGAGCAGACGTCGTCCCAGCAGCCGGAGAGGATCGTCATGCCAGGGTGCGATCTCGGTGACTACGTCGACCAGGCGGTCGTCCACTTCTTCGGCCCACACCACGTGAATCCGCTCGGATTCGATCCCCCGGAGCCGCTGAAGACGGCCGATCGACAGCGGGGTGATCACGATGCACGAAGGGGCGAGGAGTCCCCCGCGAGACACCTTGGTGAGCCACTGCACATCTGTTGCCGAGCATCGGCCGAGACCAATGATCCCGACATCCGCGTTGCCGACGAGCGTGCCGAACTCACGACGGGACGCCGTGGGTTCCAGGGGCACATCGACGAGCAGCTTCTCGACCGTCTCCCGAAGGGCGCGCGTCTCGTGATACAGCGGGATCATGGGGCGCCTTCGAGGATCGGAAAAACACAAGGCCACATCCGTTTCACTGTGCAATGGGCCTATTCACAATATAACGACCTGGGGTGTGAACCTGTTGTGACGAATCAGCTATATATTGTGGCGATATCGTGTATTCGGCCGGGGAAGCAACGTTGAACGGCATCGACGAACTCAAGCGCCGCAACGAGGCGCTTCAGGAGCGCATCTCCAGGCTGACGGCGGCGATTCTGCGCGTCAGCGCAAGCCTGGACCTCGATACCGTTCTGCAGGAGATCGTCGACAGCGCCCGCGCCCTGACCAACGCCCGGTACGGGCTCATCATGACCATGGACGACCGGGGACGACTCCAGGAGCTTGTCTCCTCCGGTCTTTCGAGAGAAGAACTCGATCGGGTGTTGAACTGGCCCGATGGCCTGCGGCTCTACGAGCACCTTCGCAGGCTTTCCAGGCCGCTGCGAGTGGCGGACCTGTCCCGGTACCTCGAATCACTGGGTCTGGCGCCGAACACTTGGCGTACCAGGACCTTCCAGGCGACCCCGATGCACCACCGAGGCCTGCACGTCGGCAGCTTCTTCCTCGACAACAAGGAGGGAGGCCAGGAATTCACCGATGCGGACGAAGAGACCCTGGTGCTGTTCGCGTCACAGGCTGCGGTGGCCATCGCCAACGCCCGCGCCTATCGGGACGAACACCTGGCCCGGGCCCGTCTGGAGGTGCTGATCGATACTTCGCCGGTGGGCGTTGCAGTCCTGGACGCCCGGACAGCCGAGTTCACGGTGTTCAACCGGGAGGCGAGAGCGCTCGGCGAGCGCCTCGGCCCTTCGCTTACAGACGTGCTCGATGGGATGACGTGTCGGTTCAGTGACGGGCGTGTGATCGTCTTGGGAGAATCCCCCCTGGCCGAGCAACTAGGCGGGGCCGAGCGGCTACGCGCCGAAGAGGTCGAGTTCGTGGTGCCCGATGGCCGGAGCGTCAAGGCGTTGATCAACTCCACCCGGGTCCTCGGCAAGGATGGTGAAGTCGAGTCGGTCATTATCACCGCGCAGGATCTGGCGCCGCTGGAGAAGCTGGAGCGCTCGCGCACCGAATTCCTCAGCCTGGTCAGCCACGAGCTGCGGGCTCCGCTCACCTCCATCAAGGGCGCAAGCACGACCCTGCTGACGGCATCGCCCGAGCTGGATCCGGCCGAACAGCGCGAGTTCGCCCGCATCATCGACGAGCAGGCCGACCAGATGCGCGGCCTCATCGGCGATCTTCTGGACACCGGGCGCATCGATTCGGGCACGCTGTCGATCAAACCGGAGCCCACCCGGTTGGG
Organism: Gammaproteobacteria bacterium; assembly: GCA_009840525.1. Taxonomy (GTDB): domain Bacteria; phylum Gemmatimonadota; class Gemmatimonadetes; order Longimicrobiales; family Gaopeijiaceae; genus BD2-11. The sequence continues at coordinate 54,004 of VXNP01000098.1, read as the reverse complement.
AGTTCTGGTCGACCGAGCGCGGAATACCTTCCTGAGCGGCGGCCGCCGGCACGCCATCCTCATCGACCTGCCGCCCGACCTGCCCCCGGTCATGGCCGATCGCCGACGCATCGTCCAGGTGCTGAACAACCTGCTCACCAACGCCGCCCGGCACTCGCCGGAGTCATCTCCCATCCGGGTCGAGGCGGTGCGCGACGGGGTGCACGTTGCCGTCTCCGTGTCCGACGAGGGCCGGGGCGTCGAGCCGGAGCGCCTGCCGTACCTGTTCAGCAAGCACGCCCGTCGCGACGGGGAGGACGCGGCGGTGCGCCAGGGGCTGGGGCTCGCCATCTGCAAGGGCTTGGTGGAGGCGCATGGAGGGCGCATTCGAGCCGAAAGCGCCGGCGTGGGCCGGGGCGCGTGCTTCACCTTCACCGTGCCCGTTGCCGAGGAGATGTTACGCGAAGACGGTCGCGGGGCTGCCGCGGGCGAGGCCCAGGAAGGGCGCGAGAGCACGCGCATACTCGTGATCGACGATGACCCCCGGACGCTGCGCTTCGTTCGCGATGCCCTCTCGCGGGCCGGCTTCGCGCCGCTGGTGACGGGTGACCCGCTGAACCTGCCGCGCCTCATCCGGACCGAGAAGCCCGCAATCGTGCTGCTCGACCTGATGCTTCCCGGCGGCGACGGGATCGAACTGATGGAGCAGCTCCCCGAACTCTCCGAGCTGCCGGTCATCTTCATCTCCGGTTACAACAGGGACGAGACCATGGCCCGGGCGCTCGAGGCCGGCGCGGCCGACTACATCGTCAAACCCTTCTCGCCGACGGAACTCGTGGCGAGGGTCCGGGCCGCGCTGCGAGGGCGCGCCGAGGCGGGACCCTTCGTGTCGGGCGAACTCCGCATCCGCTACGACCGGCGCGAGGTGACCCTGGCGGGGCGCGAAGTCGAGCTCACCGCCACCGAGTTCGAACTGCTGCGGGTGCTCTCGCTCAACGCGGGCCGCGTCGTGACTACGGACACCCTGCTGCGCCGGATCTGGAATCGCGGCCGAGGGGGTGATTCCGAGCCGGTGCGCACCTTCGTGAAGAAGCTCCGGCGGAAGCTGGGCGACGACGCGGGGAATCCTGTCTACATCCTTACCGAGCGGGGGGTTGGGTACCGGATGGTGGAGGCTGGGGGGTGAGGGCCGCGGTCGGGCCGGCGACAGGCCGCTGGCGGCTCAGGACACCAGGGCGGGTTGGGGGCACGGTGTGATCGCCATTCGATCCGGGATCCACCGGATGCCGGAGGGTGGGTAGAGGTTGTGAAGGCGAAAGGGACAAGAACCGCCGGGAGGCCGTAGCGAAGTGAGGTCATGCGTGTCGCCGGGGTGGGGCGGTGGAGCTGTTCCGCCATGACGGACACCGTATTCCAGTTGAGCGAACCAGGGAGGTCAGCCATGCCGGGAGGAACGACGACTTCCACCTGATCGAAGCCAGAATGGATGGCAATCCGCTCCCGTGCAACGTCAGAATCAGACCATACTAATGTCAACATCGTGTAACGGGGTGGGCCAGCCTACTTCTGGCTCATCAGCTGCGGCCTCCGCCGGCCGAAGGAAAGCAGAGTCGCTAGACTGTCTGATATTGACGTAAGAGCGCATGTTCTTGACGTTGCGCGCCGGAGATACAGTCCATCTATTGCTTCTCCAGTTCGTGTTAGGCACTCCGCAGACCGACGGCAGAGGAGAGGAGGTTTGGCGTTGCAGGTCCTCGACGAACCTGACCGCGCTGGATTGGGCCGGGTCTTCGGGCCAGACGCAGATCACAGCGCTCCTCCGGGAGCATCGACGACGTAACGGATGAAGAAGCTTGCAACGCTGGCGCTGGCCTTTTTTTCGTTTAGCTCCCTGGCGTGTGGCGCCGAATCAGGTACTGCACCCGTAGCGGATTCTTGTCCCGAATGGAACACCGCTGCATTCTTCGACCGGGCAAGCGTGGCCGACGTCCGTGCCTGCCTTGATGCCGGCGAGAGCGTCACCGCCAGAGACCCTGATGGACGTACCCCGCTGCATCTCGCGGCCACGCGGGATGATCCGGCGATCATCTCCCTGCTGATTTCGGCGGGCGCGCGACCGGACGTGAAGGCGGAAGGGCTGACTCCTCTCTGCCTTGCGGCCCGGGACGGACGTAGCGCCCCCGTGGTTCGGGCGTTGCTCGAAGGAGGGAGCTGGGTCGATGGCGTTTGCGATATCGTTTCTGGCAGCGGGCGTTTCACCAGCCCCCAGACTCCCCTTTGCCTCGCGGTGGTGTGGAACACAGTCGAAGTAGTTCAAATGCTTCTGGATGCTGGGGCCAGCGTCGGGTTCGTCTGTTCCCATCCTTGCGATCCGGCGGGCATCTTTCCGCTTACGTCCCCCCTTTATTGGGCTGAATTGTCCCTGACGTATCCGGAACACTACCGAAGGGCCACAGAGGCTTCCCAGATCATTGTCGATCTCTTGATCGCGGCGGGCTCGAAGCATGGAGGCGGTTGCGGTTGAACCGAAGGCGGAGGAAGGTCACCATCGACGTCCTCTCCGCACTGGAGGACGCGCGGAGAAGTGAGGATCGACTTGAAGTCCGCGTCCTTTGGACCGCCGAGGTCACGGCGATCTTGATCGCGGCGGGCGCGGACCTGAACGTGCTGGACGATAACGGCATGACCGCGCTGGATTGGGCCAAGTCTTCGAGCCAGACTCAAGGTCGCCGCGCTGCTCCCGGCGCATGGAGGACGTAACGAATGAAGACGCTCGCAACGCTGGCGCTGGCGCTGGGCGCGCTGCCGATCGGGGCGAGGGCCCAGGAGCTGGACACTCTGCGCGTCGATTCGCTCATGGCGGTCGCGACGGATCAGTTACAGAGCGCCGCGATAGCGGCGGCCCGTGAAGATGCTGACGCTATTCGCGGAGGCTGGATCGAGTTGTTCGGGTATGGCGGCCTGTTTGCGGAGGCGATCCTTGGCGAGTTGGCTGCGGCCGGCTGTGATTCCCCTGATCTGAGGGCCGAGTTGTTCTGGCTTAGCGACGCCTTGAGTCTCGCGTTTGAACGCTCGGCGACGGGCGCAATGGACGGATGGCCCCAAGGGCCTGAAGTCATTCTCGACTACCTTGAAGGTATCCAGGAGACTTGGGCCAGCATCAAGGGAGACCCGGACCTCTACTGCGGCTGGCGGCGCTAAGGTCTTTACTAGCCTTTCCGTCGGTGGGATCGTCGTCGTAATCGACCGTGATCCGCGCGTCCTCCAGCCCCAGACGGCGGCGATCGGGGAGGTTCTGGTCGGTGCCGCAGACGCGCTCCCCGGCGAGGGCCGCAAGCACTGCGGCTTCTACTGGACGCCCGACATCAACGACGCCATCAGCGACTCCACGGTGCCCGGTGGCCCGGCGCACACATGGCGCCCGCCGTCCGCGAGCAGGTGGAAGGCTCGCTCCATCGCGTCGGCGATCATCCCGCCCGCCCGGTCGACGAGTCGCTCCACCTTGTTAGGAGGTACGTGACGTTGACGGTGTTTGAACCCCGTCGGACATCTTCCCTGCCGTGGTTTCTTGTCGCACTTGGCTATGTCTGGTATTGAGGTAAAGACGCACATCTTGGACGTTGCACATCGGAAATACAGTTTTTCTATTGGTCCTACAGCTTGCGTTCGGCATTCCGCTGACCGGGGGAGAGGAGGGGAAGTTTGACGTAGCAGGTCCTCGACAACAGGAAGCAGGACCTCCCCGTGTACGGTGCGACCGCAGGCGGACGGGCGGTCGCCACCCACGGTTCGCCAACTGGACCGCGCCGCGCGTGGACCGCCGTGACGTTGTTTGCGACCTCGCTGGTTGCAGTCCCGGCTGTCGCGCAGGACAACTACTACTCCTACCCGGACTGGGATGACATCGGGTGGTTTCGTAGCTGCGCCGTCAGCACCAAGGTCGCATGGGCGCAGTTCGCGCGATGAGGAAGCTCGTGATGCTGCCGCTGGCCGCGCTACCGATCCCGTTGGCCGCTCAGGCAACCGGCGATGTCTTCCGCGGCTGCGACGTGTGCCCGGAGATGGTGGTGGTGCCGCCCGGGAGCTTCCTGATGGGATCCGCAGACTCGGAGGAGGGTCGGTTTTCCCGGGAGGGGCCGCAGCACGGGGTGACGATCGACTACCCGTTTGCGGTGGGCGTGTACGAAGTGACGTACGCGTCGCCGGGCGTGTAGACGGTCTGGAAGGGCCGCGCCGGGATGTGCTTCTGCGGTCGCGGATCCCGCCCGCTTGGCGTTGTCGGGCGATGAGGCGGCTCAGTTGGGCCGGAGAATAACCGTTCACCTTGGCGAGGAACCTCCGCACCAGGCCCTTGCCGGCGCGAGAGAAGCCGAAGTGGTAGCGAAACCGGACTAGGGGTTGCTCGATGAATGCGTTGGCCTGCTGGCGGTCGTGGAGGGTGATGTCGGTTGCCTCAAGCCCTTCCAGGAGGGCGCGGACGTCGTCGAGGATGCGCCATTTTCGATGGCCATTGACACACGTTATTGACGTATTGCAAATCGGACTTTCAGTCCTTCTCTTGTTAGTAGTGCTAGCGAGCGCCCTGTCAATTGCCGGGCCAGGAGGGCGAGTTCCATCATGCAGGTTTTCGGCACTTCCAACGCCCGCAGCCTCGCCGCCACCAGAGGCGCAACGGAGAGGAGCGCGCGCGCCATCCGTCAGTTGACCGGACCGCGCGGTCGATGGATCGCCTTGGCGCTGCTGACGCTCTCACCGTTTGCTACACCTGCCGCCGCCCAGTCCGGCTCCGAAGCGGTCGTCTGCGTCGGGAGCGAAAGACGAACCCTCGCGACCAACCCGATCCGCAGGGTCTACACGGAGGACATGGAGATCGTGTACCGGATCGGGGCGGACATCGGCCAGCGCGACCAGGTCGAGCGCGATCTCAGCTCGGAACTCGGCTCCTATCCCGAGGTGTGGTGTGCGTGGTCCGATCCCGGTGACGATCACGCGGTGATCATCAGCTACAGGGGCGTCATCCGCCAGGATCTGACCGTCGACCCGGAAGACCCGCGGTTCCAGGCCTTCAGCGTGGGCTTCGGCACGGACTTCGATGCGGCCGAGACCCAGGCGACGACGATCAACCAGCGGTTCAGCACCTACAGCGACGGCAGCGGATTCGAGGTACTGTTGAGGGAGACTTGGAGAGTGGCATCGGAGATTGCAGCGGGGGTCAGTGCCCGAGAGCCCAACCTGCCGGATGGGCCGATCTGCACCGGAAACTACTCTCCCGACTCATGCTGGATGGAACTGGCGGATCGTCCCGGATGCTACCTGTGGAATGGTGCGCCGAAGGATGGTGAGACGGTTACGTGGAGCGGAGAGTGTTCAGACGGTCTTGCCCAAGGAGTCGGACGAACGACCTGGTATCAGAACCATCAAACAAGTCAGACGGTCGACACGCGTCTTGAAGGTGGACGGAACGATGGCTGGACTGTTGTGCGCGATTTCGGCGATGGCGCGGGAGAAAGGGAAGGCTGTTACGTAGACGGTAGGAGCCGGGGCAGGTGGACACAACGGCTGACGGAACATCTTTCGGCCGGATCCTCGTGGGATTGGACCTTCTTCTTTTCGGCGGGTGAACGCATCGTGGCCAACATGGAGTCGAATGCCGTCGATTCCTACCTCCGGGTACTGAGGGATGGCGAGTCCGAAGTCGCGAGTGACGATGACGGAGGTTCTGGATTGAACGCCCGGCTGGAGTTCAGGGTGCCGGTGACTGGGCAGTACAAGATAAGGACCAGCGCGTACGACGACGAAGACTCGGGACCCTTCGTGTTGTGGGTGGGAGACCGCGACCCTGGCACCACGAACCCGGGGGAAGATTGCGGTCCGCGATGAGTGAGAAACGACTTCGAGGGCAGCGCTCTCGTTCTGTCATCGGCCTTCTGGCTATCTTGCTCTTCGCTACACCCGCCGCCGCGCAGGACTGCACCGTCGGGCCTGACGATTGGGACGACGTGCAGCTCTTCCGGCGCTGTTTGAGCGAGGTAGAGTTGGATTGGTGGAGTGCCCCCTCAGGCAACACGATACTGCACAACGCGGCGGCCAATACCAACAACCCAACGGTCGTCCAACTTCTCTTGGGAGCCGATGCCGACCCGAACGCGATCAATGACCTCGGGCAGACGCCGCTTCACCGGGGCGCAACGAACAGCAACCCGGTGGTCATCTCCCATCTTCTTTCCGCCGCCGCAGATCCGAACGCCATGGACAACGACGGCTATACGCCGCTGCACTATGCCGCCGCGCAGAGCGGCAATGCGCGCGCGGTCACAAGGCTGTTGGGCGCGGGGGCGGATCCGCTGGTCGAGAGCAATGACGGACGAACACCGCTGCATTCCGCTCTACGTTATGCCGCCGAGCCAGACGTTGTCTCAGAGCTCGTCGAGGCGGGCGCGGCCGAGAACCTGACCCTTCTCTCAATGGTGGTCCTCGAAGGTGACTCGGCTGCGGTGAGTCTGTTGCTGGCGTCAGGCGCTGATCCGAGGGCAGCAGATGCCTACGGCTGGAGTTCTCTCCACTTCGCCGTACCGATGGCTGGACCGGGAGTCGTCTCCGCGCTGCTCGCGGCCGGAGCCGATCCGAACGCGCGAACCGTCGGCGGCGCCTCCGGACTCCATCTGGCGGCGCGTCAGGCCACGCTGGAGGTGGTTGCGGACCTCCTCGATGCCGGCGCTGACCCGAACGCGATAGACGGCGATCTGGAACAAGCTCGAACACCGCTTCACTACGCAGCCCTTTCGGCCGACGCTCCTTCAGTGGTTCTCGCCCTTCTTAGTGCCGGTGCGGATCCGTCCCTGAGGGACGCAAGCGGGCAGCGCCCGGTCGACTTTGCCAGAGAGAACGACGCGATCACCGGAAGCAGCGCGTACCGCCGGCTCCTGGTGAGTCAGCCCAGTCCCTTGATGGCGGGCCGGTCAGCCACGGGGAATCTCGCGTCAACGGATGGAGTTCGCTGGGGTCTGGCATACTACGACGAGTGGAGCTACTCGGCTATCGCCGGCCAGCGCATTGTCGTAGCCATGGACTCCGAGGAGGTCGACGCGTACCTGATGGTGCTGCGGGATGACGGGACCGAAGTCGCCAGCGATGACGACGGCGGAGACGGTCGGAACGCTCGCTTGGATTTTCGGGCGCGGGCGACTACGCGGTATACGATCCTCGCAACGAGCGCTATCGCCGAAGAGACGGGCCGGTACACGATCCGCATAGAGCGGCCAGCGGGTGGCGAGGAGGCCAATGGTGACTTCAGCGGGACTGGCCGATGGGATCGATGAGAAGCAGAGGGCGAAGAGTTGCTGGTTTCCTCTCCACTCTGATCGTGGTCTGTGGGGTTGCCTATATGATCCAGCCGGACTCGCTCCTGGCTCAAGCGGCCCCCGATGCGGCCAGCCTCGTGCCCGGCCAGACCTTCCGAGACTGCGCGTCCTGCCCCGAAATGGTGGTGGTCCCCGCCGGGACGTTCATCATGGGTTCGCCGGAATCGGAAGCCGGGAGACTTAGGGTGGTCTACGATCAGGAGGGCGAGGCGATCGAGTGGACCACGCAAGACACCGTGCGGCTCGAGGTTGGGGCGGGCCAGCGACTCGTCATCGTGGAAGGACCGCAGCGCTACGTGACCATCGCGGCTCCGTTCGCGGTGGGCGTCTACGAAGTGACCTTCGAGGAATGGGACGCTTGCGCCCGCGGAGGGGGATGCGGCGGACTGATTCCGGACCACGAAGGATGGGGTCGGGGTCGGCGTCCCGTCATCAACGTGAGTTGGCCGGAAGCTCGGAGCTACGCGGAATGGCTGTCCCGCGAAACCGGCGAAACGTATCGGCTGCCGAGCGAGGCGGAGTGGGAGTACGTCGCCAGAGCCGGAACGGAGACGGCGCGTTATTGGGGGGAGACCGATGCCGCGCAGTGCCGGCACGCGAACGGCGCGGATGCCGCGGCTCTGCAGGAATATCCCGATTGGATCACGGCCCCCTGTTCCGACGGGTATCTGGGGACGGCGCCGGTGGGATCGTTCACGCCCAACGCGTTCGGGTTGTACGACGCGCTGGGCAACGTGTGGGAGTGGACGCTGGACTGCTGGAACGAGCGCTATTCGGGTGCACCCGCAGACGGCAGTGCCTGGGAGTCGGGCGACTGTTCGGATCGCGTGTCACGCGGTGGTGGTTGGCTGAACGGTCCTGGAAGACTTCGCTCGGCCAGCCGTTCCCGGGATCCTGTGGAGGACTTCCGGAGCGAAGCCAGCGGCTTCCGCGTGGTCCGAATCATCAATTGAGTGCACGGGGGACATCTGTCAGGTGAATACCGTTCTAACAACAGACCACGGTCCCGACGGCCGGGCTACGAGGGCGTGTTCGTGGTCATCGTGGGTCCGGCACCGGGCAATGTCTGCGGCGTGGACAAACGCCCCATGGGCGGATTCGGCGCATCAAGCGCATGGTGTCGAGATCCTGGGTGAACCACCATCCCCTTACGTTCCACACCTGGACCTTGACTGGGGCCGCATGATCATCCGCTTCTGACCGCACGCGCCCTTCAACGCGCTGGAGATCCTTAACGGCGATGAGTGGGTGGCCAGTGAGGCGAAGCGCCGGAGACTTGCCTTCCGGAAGCGGGACAACTGCTTCACGGAGCTATCCAACGCCTGGGACCTGGGCCTTGCAGGGCGTCTGGTCCAGGCTCCGGAGGGTTGGATCTACTCGATGGTGCCGTGCTTAGCGCTGGACGCCGCCGATCAGGAACGGACGGGGTTCGGCTACCACTACTCGCTCTTTCAGGCCGGATACAGTCGCAACCTGCTCTTCGCGAGCGGCCACCAGGTGGGCCGGGTCTTCGGCGCCCTGATCGACCGAACTCGGGGCCCACTGGACTTGCACGCCGTGAAGACGGTCTTCGGACGCCGACAGCGTCCGAGGCGACATAAGGGGCAGCCGCGAACTCCGGTCGTGGAGGTCTCGCTCGAGACACGTGAGTACGGTCTGACGATCCTGCGAATCCGCTTCAGGCGCCTGATGCGGAAGAGATCTACACGAAAGGCGCGCGCGCTCTCCGCATCGAGGCCATGGCGCACAATGCGCGCGATGTTAGGTGAAGCCACTGCCGCTCCATCACCGGTCACGGCGCAAAACAAAAGACATCGGGGAATGTCTGATAATGACGTATAAGGCGCGCGTTATTGACGTATTGCGAATCGGGAATTCAGCCCTTCTCTTTACTAGTAATGCTAGCGAGCGTCTCGTCAATAGCCGGGGCAGGAGGGCGAGTTTCCATCATGCAGGATTCCGGCACTTCCATCACGGGCAGCCTCGCCGCCGCCAGAGGCGCAACTAAGAGAACCGTGCGCGCAATCCGTCAGCTGATCGGACCGCGCGGTCAGCCGATCACCTTGCCGACGTTGGCGATGGCGCTGGTTGCCACACCTGCCGCCGCCCAGTCCGGCTCCGAAGCCGTCGTCTGCGTCGGGAGCGAAAGGCGAACTCTCGCGACCAACCCGATCCGCAGGGTCTACACGGAAGACATGGAGATCGTGTACCGGATCGGCGCGGACATCGGCCAGCGCGACCAGGTCGAGCGCGATCTCAGCCCGGACCTCGGCTCCTATCCGGAGGTGTGGTGCGCGTGGTCCGATCCCGGGGACGATCACGCCGTAATCATCAGCTACACGGGCGTCATCCGCCAGGATCTGACCGTGGACCCGGAAGACCCGCGGTTCCAAGCCTTCAGCGTGGGCTTCGGCACGGACTTCGATGCGGCCGAAATGCAGGCGACGACGATCAACCACCGCTTCGGCAGCCAGAACGACGGCAGCGGATACGAAGTGCTGCTGAGGGAGACTCGGAGGGTGGCGGAGAGAGTAGCTGCGGAGACCAGTGCGCCGGAGCCGGACCTGCCGGAGGGGCGAATCTGCACGAAAACCTACTCTCCGGATTCGTGCTGGGTGGAGTTGGCCGACCTCCCCGGATGCTACGTGTGGAATCCTCAGCCTAGGGAGAACGTGACAGTAACGTGGAGCGGAGGGTGTTCGAACGGACTCACCCAAGGAGACGGAGAGGTCAATTGGTACTAGGACGATGAGCTCATTCAGATCTGGGAGGCACGTCTTAAGGGCGGCCGCGCCGATGGTCCGTTTGTTCAGCGCTACGGGGATGGGGCGCTTGAAGCAGAGGGCCAGTACGTGAACGCCGAGCAGCACGGCACATGGACCGTTCTCACGCAGGACGGGCGCGACCGACAAGTAGGTCCCTACATGAACGGGAAGCGTGACGGAATCTGGATCTTGTACTGGGGGGCGGGCGAGGTGGGACGACAAGTAGGTCCCGACGTGAATGACGAGCGTCACGGCACCTGGACAGGATACGATCAATCCGGCAATCGATTGGGGACCATCCGATACGAAAACGGGAGACGGGTTGGAGGCTCCGGTCCGCGGTTGAGGTGTGTGCTGTGGCGGTCCCAAAGCCGCCCCAGCTCGCGTACCCGGCGGCTCGGTGGCCTCCAAGGCGTGAGGCGTGACGCCGAGGCAACAGCCCTTACATGAACGACGAACTTCGTGGCACTTTGACCTACTACGATGAAGATGGTCGTCGATTGAGGACGCATCGGTTCGAAAACCGCAGACGCGTCAGCGGCTTCGCGACAACGTGTGTATCAAATGGTGGTGTTGTCATGTCCCACTTACCATTCCACACCTTGTTCCCAATTGGCGTTCGCGGTCGGCGGAGCTTCGCTGACGACTGCCGCCAGCTTGGCTGACAAGTCCTGTGCTCCTGTGATCCCCGATAGCGCCACCGAACTCAAGAAGCAGTGTCATCTCTTTTCTTGTACAATGGGAGATTTTATGCACAACTCAATTCTTGCAATGGCGTTCATATGGTTTTCCGTTGGAACGCTATCAGAACAACTTGTTGCCCAGGGCGCCGTCCGAGTCGTGATCGACACGGTTGCCTCTCTCGACGAAGACCAGGCAGTAACGGTCGACGGGGGACGGCTGGCGGTCCCCTACCGGCTGCCGTTGAGTCAGGGTGAGCTAGTGAGGATCGACATGCGGGCGGTCGACACGCTTGATCCATATGTCATCCTCGAAGCTCCGAGCGGCGAGCGGTTTCGTGACGATGACGGTGGCGACGGGTTCGACGCGGCCTTGGTATTGGTCGCTGAGCAAACGGGGATATGGACGCTCTTCGCCAGCAGCTACTATGAAGGCGAGGAAGGCGACTTCCGTCTCTACGTAACGGTGAGGGAAGCCATTGAGCCTACGCAAGACGCGCTTTCACCTCGGGAAGTCTCTCCCGAGGCTGCTTTGTTGCAAGAGATCACCGCCATAAGGGAACGCTTGACGAACTTCGTCAATGTCCAAGCTCCGCAGAGATCCGATGATAATGTCGATAGGGAAGAGGACAAACCTGAACAGCGGGAAGCGCTTGACAGTTTACACGTCGATTACCTCCGACAGGCCCAGAACTACATGACGCGAGTGGAAGTAGGAGTCCGAGGGATCGAAGCCGCGCTGAGTAATTTGCGGCTCGGATTGCAGATGGGCTCACTTGCCTCCCCATACATCAGCACTGAGTTCAGAGAGGACGTGTCGTTGCTCGACAAGGTGCGACGGTTCCTGCCGGCAGTGGGGTTTATTGGGTTAAGACTCGGTCGCGAGTCGGACGATGGACTCTGGGGGCTGGCTGCGGGATCGGTCGTGTCAGCAGCGATCGGGTTGTTTTCGACATCCGACGTCGCCGATGTAGATGAGGTGGTTGCGGGCGCCATGGGACATTTCGACCGGACCATCCGCTTATTCAGCTTCAATCGTATGGTATACAACGACCTTATTCGCTTGGACTATCTGATTGGAGAAACGCTGGAGAATGACTCGACGCTGGCCACCGAGGTCCAGCACTTCAATAGTTCCCACCCGATCACCGCAAACTTCCAAGAGATGTTGGACTTCGGCGATTATCTTTCGTCTGCGATGGCCTTCACAGATCGATTCGAAGCCAAGGCTAACGCCGGATCCGATATCATGCGTCAATTCGAAGCCAGTCTCGATGTGTTCTCGGAGGCCGCCGAAGCTCGGGAGGCTCGGTCGGTGTGGGAATCCCGTTTCGAAGCCAATACCGGGGACCGTCGTGAGCAGCAATACGTGCTCTTTGCGGAAACGATCAGCACGTCGCTGGAGGAGGCGCGGAATCGACTCGAGCTGGCTCGTGAGGCGTGGGAACTCTTTGAGGAGACGATCTATATTGCTCCAAGTCTGAGGCGCGAAATGGAAGGCTTTATGGCAATTCGGGGAGTCATCCCGTTGATCTGAAGCAACTGAGTTCCCCTGTCCGCGGAAACCGAAACCGTGTCCCCCGTACTGGGGGTAGGGGGACACCGGATTGCGGGACCTCGTGACCGCGGGGAGCGCTACCGAGCTGGGGCGCGGTCCGAGGCGAAGTGGCAGCGTGCGAGATCCTCGTGCAGGGAACCGATCGTGAGCATGTGCCAGATCGCCACAGGGATCGCGTGCTGGACCGCGACGATCGCCTTCTTGGAGCCGCCGCACGCCTTCATGCGGTGGTACAGCTTCCCTTCGTCGGGCCGCTGCCTAGGCCACCTTCGCACGTCCGGCAGCCACCTGTTCCCTTTTCCGGGGGATGCGGACTTGAGCTTTCCGACGCTCTCGTGGTTACTCGGGTAGACCCGGGCCGAGGACGCGAGGTGCGTAGCGGTCGGGAACCTCAACATGTCATCGCCGATTTCCGCCAGAATCGCCTCGGTCGACCGCCGCGCGACCCCCGGAATGCTCTCCAAGGGGGGCGAGTGCCGACCCGAAAAGGGCCGGTCGTCTACGCGACGATCCGCGCCTCGATCGTCGCGATCTGGCGGTCCAGTTCGTCGATCATGTCCAGATGCCGGCGAAGTGGGAAGCGGTGGTGGTCGCGAACCAGCCCGTGAACGACTTCCGCGAGCTCCCGGCGCTTGCCCCGCGGGCTCCCCTTCGCCAAGCCGGCCGGCGCGTTCGGATCGTCCTCCCCCGCGATCATCGCCTCCAGAATTGCCCGGCCGCTCGCCCCCCTGACGTCCGACACCACCGAGCCGAGTTTGACGTTCGCCAACTCCAGGACCTTGCCCCCCGGTTGACCTGCGAACTCCGCTCCCGGACCAGCGGGTCCCGAAGCCGCGTCGGGTCCCGAGGGTCGCGGATCTCCCGGGGGGCGCGGAGCTTCCCCTCAGCAGCCCGCACTCCGGAATCCGCGCGATCCACTCCTAGTCCCGCATGTCCGTCTTGCGGCCCGGGACGTGCTTGCCTTGCCGGGCGTTGACCACCAGCAGCCGGAAGTCGTCCTCCAGCTCTGCCCACACCAAGCGCCAGTATACGCCCGTGGACTCCATCGCCCGGTCCGTCACGCCACGGGACGCCAACCCCCGCCGGCGCCGGGTCCGGAGGTTGCGGCGAAGGCCACGAGGCGGCGCTTCACGGCGGCCGTACAAGCTGTCGATCGTCGAACGGGCGGACGACTGCGAGACGCCCGGTGAGATCGGAGCGTTGCTTCTGCGCGAGGGTTTGTACAGTTCGCGCCTGTCTTTCCAGCGGGTGGCGCTCTTGAGAGTGGCCGAAGGTTGCCCGGGTAGGTGGGCGTACGCGCGGTGTGCGAGGCCCTCGGGGTCTCGCGCGCCGCGTTCTACCGTCGCCGTGCTGTGCTCGCAACGCTTCGCCGACCCCGCGCCGGCGGAGGTCTATGCGACGCTGCTGGACGAGAGGGCCTACCTCTGCTCGGAGCGGACGATGTACCGGATCTTGGCCGAGAACCGAGCGGTCCGGAAGCCGCAGGCGCAGCGCCGCCACCCCAACCACCCGAAGCCCGAGGTCGTGGCCCGCGCATCCAACGAGTGTGGTCTTGGGACATCACCCGTCGCGCCCCCGAGGTGATCGAGAACAGACGGGGGTGGTGGCCGCGGCCTACGCCGCCAGGCGGGACCGCTTGGTCGTCGGCCCGCCGAAGGCCGCCAAGCTTCCCGCGGCGGTTTGGATCAACCGCGCACTCGCCGTGACGGCGGTCGATGGAGGAGAGTCCGGCAACGGGGAAAAAAGGAGGACTCACTAAACTGAATGGGAAAGTGTCTCATCGTCGTTGTCAGGTTCCGCACCCTCTTGGGAGAAGAAAACAGAGATTCATTCATTTCAGGAACCATCAACACAGAAATCAAGTGAAACAAAGGACTCTGCGGCAATAGCGGCCACCAACGACAACCCTCACCCCCCCATCCAAACATCCTCCACCACGGTCACCAGCTCCGAAAACTCCTCCCCATCCACCGTGAGGGTCACCCGATACGTCCCCACCCCCGCCACCGGGGCCTGCGGCCCGCCAAACCCGCCGCCGGTCTGGCCCTCCGGCACATTCCCCCGCAGATCCCACTGCACCCGGTTGATCCCCTCGTGCCCGGTCGCCTCCAGATCCCGGAACACCTCCCCGGTGACCACGTCACTGACCGTCAAGCTCACATCATCCGCATCCACATCATCCGACAGGTAGTAGTGGATCGCCGTCCCCGGCAGCGCATTGTCCCCCCGCAAGACCTTGTCGCCCGTCACCGAGCGCGAGCGCATCCGGTTCTGCTTCCAGGCCACGGCCTCCCGCGGCTCGAACAGGAACGCGTCCTGCTCCATCACCTCGGGGGTCAGTTGCTGGAGGGGCGTGATGTCGTCCATGACCAGGACGCTGCGGCCGTGCGTGGCCACCACCAGGTCGTTGTCGCGGGGGTGCACCAGCACGTCGTCGATACGGACCACCGGGAGCCCGGTCATGAACCGGTGCCAACTCCCGCCCTCGTCGAGCGAGACGAAGAACTCGAACTCGGTTCCGGCATACAGAAGGTTCCGGTTGCGCGGATCCTGGCGCACGGTATTGACGTTGCCGTATTCCGGCAGGTTCGACGTGATATTGTCCCAACTGGCGCCATAGTCGCGCGTCACATACACGTAGGGCGCGAGATCCCCGCTCTTGTGCCCGTCCACGGAGGCGTAGGCCGTACCCGCGTCGAAGTGCGAGGCCTCGATCCGCGAGATGTAGTAGCCCTTCGTCCCGCCGGGGATGTTCTCACCCACCTCCGTCCAGCTGGCGCCGCCGTCGCGGCTCACCTGGAGGTTGCCGTCATCGGTGCCCATCCACAGGAGCCCCGGCACCAGCGGGGACTCGGTGAGCGACACGGCCGCACCCCAGGCGCTCACGCCGTCGTTGCGCGAGAGGATGCACTCCCGGCCGCGGTCCATCTGGTTGCAGCGCGGCAGGGCGTTGGCTTGGCCCATGACCTCGATCATGTCGCGGTCGGTGTTCCTCGACAGATCCCGGCTCATCGTCCAGGTCTCGCCCCGGTCCATCGACGTGAAGAAGCGGTTCCCGCCCGCGTGCACGACCTCGGGGTTGTGCGGCGAGAGGATGAAGGGCGTGTTCCAGTTCCAGCGGATCTCGGTGCCCTGCGCGGGCATGGGCACGATGTTCGACGAGGGATTGTTCTCGCTCGGCGCGCGCGGCCGGATGCTGACCTGCTCGCCGGTCGCGAGGCTCAGGCGCCGGATGTTGCCGTTCTGGGACTCGGAATAGACGACGGTGTGGTCGGTGGGATCGACGGCGGTGTAGAAGCCGTCCCCGCCCCCGACCCGGTACCAGTCCTCGGAGAGGATCTCGCCGGTCCGGACCGCGCTCGGGCCGCACCAGCTGCCGTTGTCCTGGAGCCCGGTGCACACGTAGTACGGGCGCCGCATGTCGACGGACGCGTGATAGGGCTGGCCCATGGACCAGCGCCGGAGCGACTCCCAGGTCTCGCCCTGGTCGTAGCTGACGTCCACCGAACCGTCGTTGCCCGCGATCAGGTGATCGCTGTCGCCGGGATTGATCCAGAACGCGTGCTGGTCCACGTGTCCGTAGCCGTCCAGCGTCTCGAAGGTGCGCGCGCCGTCACGCGACTTGTAGATGCGCAGATCGACGATATAGACCAGGTCCGGGTCCGCCGGGTCGACCCGAATCTGGCTGAAGTACATCGGGCGGCCGTTCTCGTTCGAACGGAACTCCCAGCTCATGCCCTTGTCGCTCGAGCGCCAGATGCCGTTGTACTGGGAATCGAGAGGCAGCGCGTCATCGTCGTCCAGGCGCTCCCACTCGGCCCGCTCTTCATCCGTGAGAGGCTCTTCCTTGTCCGCGGCGACTTCGATCTGGGCGTAGACGACGTCGGGATCGGCCGGGGTCATCGCCAGCGCGACGCGCCCCATGGTGCCGCGCGGCAGGCCGTTGCCGCTCAGTCGGCTCCAGCTCTCGCCCCCGTCGTCGGAGCGCCAGATGCCGCTTCCGGGCCCTCCACCCACGAAGCAGCACGCCGTCCGGCGTCGCTGATAGGTCGCCGCGAAGAGCGTGTTGGGGTTCGAGGGATCGATGACCAGGTCGGTGGCGCCGGTGTTCTCGTCGACGCTGAGAACGTGGCTCCAGGACCGGCCCCCGTCCGTGGTCTTGAACACGCCGCGCTCCGGGTTGGGGCCGAACAGGTGGCCGTTGGCCGCTACCCAGGCCACGTCCGCGTCGTCCGGATGCGCGACGATGCGCGCGATGGTCTGCGTCTCGCGCAGCCCCACGTGCGTGAACGTCTTGCCGCCGTCCTCGGACTTGTACATGCCGTCGCCGAACGACGAGCTCTGCCGGTTGTTGGCCTCACCGGTCCCGACCCAGAGGATGTCCGGGTTCGAGGGCGCGATCGCGAGTGCGCCGACCGAGTGCGTGCCGTAGCTGTCGAAGACGGGCTCGAAGGTGGTCCCGTTGTTGGTCGTCTTCCACAGCCCGCCGGTCGCGAAGCCCACGAAGTAGGTGTACGGGTCGTCGGGATGCACGGCCAGGTCGTCGACCCGTCCCCCCTGCCCGAACGGCCCGATGTTGCGCCACGAAAACGCGCGCAGCAGCGGATGGTCGGAGGCGTTGACGGAGGCGTCGGCGTCTTGGGCCGCGCCGCTTTCGGGCAGCAGGGCCACCGGCGCGAGCAAGGCGAAGCAGACGGTCAATGAGCGTGCGGAAAACAGTCGGGTGCCGGACATGACGACCTCTCGCGGCAAGAGACAGGGTGAAGCGTCCTGCTAGAGTACGCGCGTCATGGGATTCCGGCCATGGAGGAAAGGCTCATCTGGCCAGGCAGGGCGCGCCCGCGCGGCCATTCGAGACGTGCTCTTCGCATCCGCGGGAATCAACTGGTATCTTGCCAGCCGAATCGAGTCCCTTGCACCGTTGCCTCGCACATTGCGCACCGCTGTTTCGCACAATGCCCCTCCGCATCCCCCTCGTCGTGCTCGCGCTCGTAGCCCTCGTCGTGTTGGTCCTGCGCCTTCCGTCGGGCGAGCAGTCGGCAGCCTATCCCGACGCGAGCCGCGAGATCCGCCATGTGATCCCCTGGCGGGCCGGCGGCGGCACCGACACCGCCATGCGCGGATTCATGAGGTGGTTCGAGGAAGAGATCGGCGTCGGAGTGGTCACCGAGAACGTCCCGGGAGGGCTGAGTTCGGTCGGCCTTACCGTCGTGCAGAACGCGCCCGCGGACGGGTACACGCTCGGGACCATGACCTACGATGCGCTCAGCGTCCAGCTGCTCGGCCTGGCGCCGGTGGACTGGAGGGCGCTCGAGCCGGTGTGCATGGTGACCGAGCATCCCAGCGCGCTGATCGTTCCCGCGGATCGATGGGCGGACCTGGCAGCGTTCCAGGCTGACGCCCGGGCCAACCCGGCCACAATCGCGGTCGGAAACGTGGGGCAGAAAGGAGTCTGGCATCAGCACGCCGCAGCCATGGAGCAGGCGATGGGCGTCGAACTGAGGCACATCCCCTACGAGGGAGGTTCCGGTCCGCAGATCGGCGCGATTCTCGGAGATGAAGTGGACGCCGTCGTCTCCAGCCTTCCCGGCGCGATGTCCTACGTACGCAGCGGCGAACTGCGGGTGCTCGCGCTGATGGCGCCGGAGCGCAGCCCTCTGGTGCCGGACGTTCCGACGTTCGCGGAATTGGGCTACGACCTGGAGTACGGAAGCTTCCGGATGTTGATGGCGCCGCCGGGGACACCCGATGATCGGCTCGCGACCTTGGAGACCGCCTGCGAGGCTGCGGCGGCGTCGCCCGAGTTCCAGGAATGGGCCCGGGCCGGGGCCGTGGGCGCGACGTGGCGCGGGCGCACCACAGTGCGCGAATACCTGAACGATCTCGCGCCACGGGTCGAAGGTCTCCTGGCCGCGCTGGAGGACGTGTGAACGGCGGTCAGGCCCTGGTCGGCGTACTCGAGCACCTGGGCGTCGACACGATCTTCGGCTTGTGCGGCGACACATCGCTCCCGTGGTACGAAGCGCTGGCCGCGTCGCCCACCATCCGCCACGTCCTCACCCGCGACGAGCGTAGCGCCGCCTTCATGGCCGACGCCTACGCGCGGTTGAGCGGCCGGGTAGGGGTGTGCGAGGGCCCGAGCGGGGGCGGCGCCACCTACATCCTCCCCGGTGTTGCGGAGGCGAACGAGTCGTCTGTGCCGATGGTGTGCCTCACCTCCGACATCGCGACCACCGAGCGGGGCGTGGGCACCCTGACCGACCTCGACCAGGCCGCGCTGTTCGCGCCCGTGACCCGGCGGGTGTTCTCCCCCACCACCCCCCGCGACCTCGCCGACATGACGCGCGCGGCCTTCCGGGAGGCCTCCACCGGCCGCCTGGGCGCCTGCCAGATCGCCCTGCCCTTCGACACCCAGGGCGGTTCGGTCCCCGCTTCGGCCGTCCACGGCGACGCCTGCTACGGGCGCTACCCCGCCGAGCGGGTCGCCCCCGCCCCCGACCAGGTGCGCGCCGTCGCCCGCGAGCTCGCCCGCAGCCGCCGCCCCCTGATCGTGGCCGGCGCCGGCGTGCTGCGCTCGGGCGCCTGGACCGAAGTGCGCGAGCTCGCCCGCGCACTGGGCGCCTTCGTGGCCACCTCCGTCTCGGGGAAGGGGAGCATCGCCGAGACCGACCCCCTCTCCCTCGGGGTGATCGGCAGCAACGGCGGCCTTCCCTGGCGCCACGACCTGGTGCGCAAGGCCGACGTGGTCTTCTACGTGGGCTGCTCCACCGGCTCCGTGACCACCGAAAAGTGGACCCTCCCCAGCCCGGGCGACGCGCGCTTCGTTCAGCTCGACGTCGACCCGGGCGTCCTCGGGCGCAGCTACCCGCTTGCCGCGGGCATGCGGGCCGACGCCCGCGAGGGCCTCGCCGCCCTCACCGCCGAGCTGCACGACCGGGCGGCCGCCACCCCCCGCCTCGACCCGGCCGAAATCGCCGCCGCGCGCCGCGCCCACAGCGACCGCGTGGCCGGGCTGTTCGCTTCCGACGAGCGCCCCATCCGCCCTGAGCGCCTGCTCGCCGAGCTGCTGCCGCGCCTTCCGGAGCGTCCCATCATCCTCGCCGATCCGGGCACGCCCTGCCCGTACTTCTCCGCCTACTGGCGCCTCCCGCAGGCGGGCCGCTGGTTCGTCAGCCCGCGCGCCTTCGGCGCCCTGGGGTACGCGCTTCCCGCCGTGGTCGGCGCGCACTACGCCCGACCCGATGCCGGCCGCGTCATCGGCGTCATGGGCGACGGCAGCTTCGGCATCTCCGCCGGTGAGCTCGAGACCCTGGTGCGGCTCGACCTCCCGGTCACCCTCATCGTCTGCAACAACGCCGGCTACGGCTGGATCAAGGCCGG
Source organism: Gammaproteobacteria bacterium (assembly GCA_009840525.1). Classification (GTDB taxonomy): domain Bacteria; phylum Gemmatimonadota; class Gemmatimonadetes; order Longimicrobiales; family Gaopeijiaceae; genus BD2-11. Next base: position 34,281 of record VXNP01000098.1, on the reverse strand, counting down.
CCAGAAGAGCCGCGGCAGCAGCTACTTCTCCGTCGACTTCAAGGACTCCGACCACGCTGCCATCGCCCGCGCCTACGGCCTGCGCGCCCGTCGCGTGGAAGATCCCGCCGAGCTGGGCGACGCTGTGCAAGAGGCGCTCACCGCCCCCGGCCCGTTCCTCCTCGATGTCGTCACGCAGCCGCTGGAGGAAGCCAACGCCCCCGTCTCGAAATGGATCGCGTGAGCGGGTCGGTCGCGTGAGCGCGGACGGCGGCCGTTCTCCCCGAACCGACCTCATCTCCGGCGCCAGCCTCTTCGTCGTCGCCCTCGCCTACGGCATCGGGGCCGGCGGGCTCGCCGCGTCGGGAGATGCGGACGTAGCCCTCGTCCCAATCGGCCTGGCAGCCGCCCTCGCGCTCTTCTCTGCCGGCATCGTGCTCTCGGGATGGCGCAAGCTGCGGCGTGAGCGCGCAGCCGAAGAGAGCCGGACGGTCGACGCCACCCGCCGCGCCGGCCCCACCCGCGCCTGGACCGTCATCGGCCTGACCATCGTCTACGCCACCGTCTTCCAGGTCCTCGGCTACGTACTCGCGACCCTACTCTACACAGGGGCGGTGGCGGAACGCTTCGGTGCCCGCCGACGAACGATCCTGGTGCTGGCACCCTGCGTGACCCTCCTCACCTACGTGCTATTCCGGGTAGTACTGGGAGCCCGCTTGCCGGAGGGCCTGCTGGCATGAGTCGCGAGCGATTGGCTCCCAGCGTCCCTGCCACGCGAGGCGCTCCGTGAGCCTCGAACTATTCCTCGACCCGACCCTGCTCCTTTCCCTCGCGGCCGGATCGCTTCTGGGCATCGCCGTCGGCGCCATCCCGGGCCTCACCGCCACCCTGGCAATCGCGCTGCTGCTGCCGCTGACCTACCAGCTCTCGGCCGCCAACGCGATCGTGATGATGGTCGGGATCTTCACCGGAGGCCTCTACGGGGGCTCGATCGCGGCGATCGCGCTCCGCATTCCCGGGGCGCCCGCAAACGCGATGACCATGCTCGACGGAAACGCGATGGCGGTCCAGGGCCGGACCGGCACCGCCATCGGCATCGCAACCTTCAGCTCCGTCGTGGGGGGCCTGGCCGGGGGCGTGGTGCTGGTGCTCTTCAGCCCGCAACTGGCGCGCATCGCGCTGCGCTTCCAGTCCCCCGAGATGTTCGCCCTGGTGGTGCTGGCGCTGGTCGCGGTCGCCACCGTCTCGCGCGAATCGCTGGCCAAGGGAATGGCCGCCACCGTCATCGGGCTGATGCTCTCGACGATCGGCATCGACCCCCTGGTGCCGGTCCCGCGCTACACCCTGGGCTCGGTGAACCTGCTGGTCGGGCTGCCGCTGATTCCGGTGGTGATCGGCATCTTCGCCTTCACGGAGTTGTACCGTCAGGCGAGCCTGCCGCCGTCGAGGACCCAGGATTACCCTTCGGAAGGGCGGGAAGGCGCGCTGGGCTGGTGGCGCGAGGTGCGCCGCGTGGGATGGAGGCCCTTCGTCAAGAATTCGGTGATCGGCACATCAGTCGGGGCGCTCCCGGGCGCCGGCGGCGCCATGGCTGCCTTCCTGGCCTACAGCGAGGCCCGCCGCAGCTCGCCCGAGCCGGAACGCTTCGGCAAGGGCGCGCCCGAAGGCATCGTGGCTCCCGAGGTCGCCAACAACGCCGTGACCGGAGGCGCGCTCGTCCCGCTGCTGGCGCTCGGAATCCCCGGCGACTCGGTGACCGCGGTCATCCTCGGCGGCCTGGTAATTCACGGCATCACCCCCGGCCCGCAGCTCTTCACCGAGTCCGCGGACCTCGTCGCCCCGCTCTTCGCCGCCTTCTTCGCCAGCTACCTGCTGATCCTGGTGTTCGGCCTGACACTGCTTCCGTTTTACGCGCGCATCACGCGCGTGCCGCGGAGCATCCTCTTCCCGGCGATCGCGCCGCTGGCCGTGGTCGCGGCCTTCACCTCCGAGCGAACGACGTTCGCCATCTACGTCGCCGTGGGCATCGGCATCCTCGGCTACGTCCTGCGACGGCTCGGCTACCCCGTGATCCCCGTGCTCCTCGGCCTCATCCTCGGCCCGATGCTCGAGTCCAACTTCAGGCGCGCGCTGATCCTGTCGGACGGAGATCCCCTCATCTTCATCTCATCGCCCATCAGCGTCGGGTTATTATTCGCCGCCGCTGGCTTCCTTCTCTACGTCGTGCGGGGGCAGCGGAAGGCGCGGACCTAGTTCGGGGAAGCGACGCGCCGCCTCGGCGATCAACGCCTTCGCGCGCTCGTCTATCTTCTCTCGACGGACCGCGTGTAGCCTGTCCAGTCGCTCGCGCAGATCGGTCATGGTGTTCTCCTCTCAGCTCGGATCCGGCGCCCTCTCCCGATGGAACTCCGTCACCGCCTGGTACGCGGCGATGACCGCGAGCAGCCGCTCCTCCGCGAAGGGCGGTGCCCCGAGCGTGACCCCGCGCGGCACCCGCGCCCCCGTCGTCTCGTCCGTGTCGAACCCGATGGGCGTACACGCAAGCGGCAGCCCGGCCCCGTCGAACGAACCGCCCGCGCTCGTGACCACGACGTCGCACTGGTTGAAGAGCTGCGTGACCATGCGGTGGCGCAGGAGGTTGCGCGCCTGCTGGACCTTCACGTAGGTGTCGGCGCTCTGGAGCATGCCGTTCAGGAAGCGGGGCAGGCGGTCGGCGAAGTTGCGCACGTCGTCGCGCAGTTGCTCGATGAAGAACGCCGTGGGGTCGCCGTGGGAGCCGCCCAGGGGCGGTGAGGTCAGGGTCTCCCAGTCGTCCGGAAGGGTCACGTCCGACACGATCTGAACGCCCGGCGTGCGCTCGAGTTCGGTAAGGAAGTCGCGCCTCAGCTCGTTCACGCGCTCGTTGTCGCCATCGAGATACTCGGGCCATACGCCCACCCGCGTGGTCCAGCGCACGCGCGGGCGGTCACCCCCGAACGGCGTCGCCGCGAGCGCGTAGTTGGGGGGCCGCGGGAGGCCGAGCGTCCGAGGATCGTTCGGATCCGGCTGCGCGCACACCTGGAGCAGGATGGCCGCGTCCATGGCATCGCGGGCCATCACGCCGACGTGGTCGCGCGTGTAGCTTAGCGGGATGATGCCGTGCAGGGAGATACGGCCGAAGGTGGGCTTGACCGCGGTCAGCCCCTGCGCGGTGGAGGGGCCGATCACCGAGCCCCCGGTCTGCGTTCCCAGCCCGGCAACCGCGAGCCGGGCCGCCACCGCCGTCCCCGTGCCCGAGGATGATCCCGACGGGCTGTAGCGCACGTCGTCCGGCGTCCAGGCGTTGCGCGTGGTCGGCGTGGTGGTGCCGTAAACGCGCGCCCTGCCCCCAGCCAGGTTGCCCATCTGCGCCTTCCCCACAACCAGGCCGCCGGCCGCGCGCATCAGGGCCACGCAGGTGGCGTCGTAGTCCGGCTGAAAGCCCTCGAACACAAGCGACCCGCCCTCGGTCAGCAGATCCGCCGTGTAGCAATTGTCCTTGGGCGCAAGGCACATGCCCCGGAGCGGGGTGCGCCGCTCGTCGGCGGGCGTCCGGGCCAGTTGTGCGAGGAGCGTCTCGCGCGACGGACGGTCGGCGTAGGCCTGGTAGGTTCCTTCGAAGGCCTCGATGCGGTCAACGTACGCCTCGACCAGTTCCCGCGGATCGAGGGCGCCCGTTCGGATCAGCGTCATCGACTCGGACATCGTGAGCTGCGTGAGGTCGTCGACCTCCTGAAGCCGCACATCCGCCCCGAAGGCTTCCGGAGTCACTGCCGGACCGCCCGGGCTCGCGGCCGCCGGCGTGCGCGAAAACAGGGTGCCGGCCGCCGCAGCCGAAGAAACCCACGCCATGCGCTCCACAAACCAGCGGCGCGAAACCCGGTCGTCCTGGGGGGCCGGGGCCTCGCGGGCTCGGGCGCTCACCGCGCGGCCGGCGCCATCCCCGCTCATGATCCTTCCTCCTCCGTCCATGCCACCAACGGCGCCGGAAAGGCGCTGGGCAGATTGAACTGCGGATCGATGTGGAAGTTCGCGGCCTCGACGTCCTGCCGGAGGATCGAGCGGCCGTTCTCGAGCAGCCGCTCCTGGTCCATCGGCGCGTCCTCGTCCGATTCGGGAAGCACCGAGATGTCGATCCCGAGCAGCCGGTAGCGGGTCAGGATGTAGGCGTTGAGTTCTTCGTCCGTGGGTTCGGGCGTCTGGGGTCGCGGGCGCATGGCTCTTTCCTCCTTACCATCCAATCACGTAGTCGCTCTTCGCCGGGCTGACGCCGCCGTACATGACGCCGGTCTCCGGGTCGATCATCACCATCTTGACGGCCCCGGCCCCGGACGCGGCCTGACGGTACGGCTGCTGCAGCGGGCTCACCTCCACTCGGTGGCCGAGGGCGGCCAGCGCCTCGCCCGCCCCCTGGTACAGCACCTCGGGCATCGTCAGCATGCCCCGCATGCGCCCCGGATACATCGACGCCCGGAAAGCGGTGCTCGTGACCGTGGGCGCCTCCACCGCCTGCTGCACGTTCATGCCGAAATGCACCACCGCCAGGAACGCCTGCAACATTGCCTGCGGCTGGTTGTCGCCCCCGGGGGTGTTCCACGCCAGGTACGGCTGGCCGTCCTTCAGCGCCAGCGCCGGGTTGATGGTGTGGCGGGTGCGCTTGCCCGGCTCCAGCACGTTCACGTCGTCGGGCTCGAGCCCGTAGTAGGGCATGCGATTGTTCAGGAAGTAGCCGCCGCCCGGAACCACCATCCCGCTGCCGAAGCTCGAGTTCACGCTGTGCGTCACCGAGACCAGGTTCCCGAAGCGGTCCGCGATGGAGAACGACGAGGTTTCGCCGTCCTCCCGATAGAGAACCTCCGGCCGGGAGACGTCCTGCGCCCCGCTCTCGTACTCCGCGGCCTGCCCCTCGGCTACGGCGGCCATTCTGCGGGGATCCCCGGCCGGCGCCCCGCTCATCGCCCGGTCCATCCGGATGAGCCCACGGCGCTCGGCCGCGTATTCCTTCGACAGCAGTTCCTGGGTGGGAACGTCGCTGAAGCGCGGGTCGGCCACGTATCGATTCCGATCGGCGAAGCCCAGCTTCATCGCCTCCGTGACCACATGCACGTATTCCGCGGAGTTGTGGCCCATCGCCTCCAGATCGAAGCCTTCGAGGATGTTCAGCGCCATGAGCATGACGATGCCCTGCGAGTTGGGCGCGCTCTGGTAGACCTCAAGCCCCTCGTAGCTCACCTGGATGGGCTCCGCCTCCTCGGCCTCGTAGCCCGCGAGGTCCTCGTAGCGGAGCAGTCCGCCCTGCTCCTCGTAGTAGTCCGCGCTCATCCGCGCCAGCCGGCCCCGGTAGAAGGCGTCGGCGCCCTCGCGCGCGATCTCCTCAAGCGAACGGGCCAGATCCTCCTGCACGTACAGGTCGCCCACTCCGAGCAGCCTCCCGCCCGGCATCAGCAGCTCCCGCGAGGCGGGGTAGGGGGAGATCTTCTCCACCGAGCGCTCGTGATGCCCGGCGACCCAGAAGTCGAGCGGATGCCCCCGGCGCGCGGCGAGGATCGCGGGCGCCAGCACCTGTTCCCTGGGCAGGCTCCCGTAGCGCGAGTGGGCCAGCTCGAAGGCGCCCACCGCGCCCGGAACGTCGGTCGACAGCGGCCCGGCGCTCGGGATGCCCCCGTGTTCCTCGTAGAACTCGCGCGTCGCGAGCGCGGGCGCGTGCCCGGTTCCATTGATGAAGACCACGCGGTCCTCGGCGGCGAGATAGGCGACCATGAAGGCGTCGCCTCCGATGCCCGCCTGGTGCTGTTCCACGACCGTCGTCATGTAGAAGACCGCCGAAGCGGCGTCGAAGGCGTTCCCGCCGGCGCGCAACACCTCCTCGGCGGCCAGCGCCTCCAGCGGATGCTCCGCGGCGACCATCGCCTCGGTGCCGAGGATGACCGGGCGCCAGACGGGCCGATCGGATGCCTCCTGGGCTCCCGCGGGAGGCGTGCCCGCAGCGGCGAGCAGGAGCAGGAACATGATCGCGCCAGGGACGCGCGCGGCGTCCCGGCCGGTGGTGCGGAAGATTGCGTTCATTGCGTCGCCTCCTGGCGGGATTTCGGCGTTGACAGGCCAGCGGATGGACAGGTAGTTTCGCACTGCTGAAGTAGCGCGCGCGGTGCGTGCTCGCTAGAGTTCCGTCTCTCCGGGCATCTGCGATCCCGGTCGAATCCCGTCAAAAGGAAGGCTTCGGTGGCCAACGACCAATTCGGACTCCTGACCCTGTTCGCCGATGGCGGATTCATGATGTATCCGCTGGTCCTGTGCTCGCTCATCGCGCTCGGCGTGATTATCGCCAAGGCCTGGACCCTGTGGGCGGCCCACAAGGACACCGCGAAGGTGCTGGCGGAGGTCGACGAGCTGGCGCGCGCCGGGGACATCGACGGCGCGATGGCGGCGGCAGGCTCGAAGCGTGGGCCGGCGTCGGCCATCCTCATGGCCGGGCTTCGGCGCATCAAGGGGCGCGAGGTGGGCGAGGGCGAGATCGAGCAGGCCGTCAGCACCGTCGGCACCATCGAGCTCGGCTTCCTGGAGCGCGGGCTGGTGGTGCTCGCGACCATCGCCAACGTGGCGCCCCTCATGGGCTTCCTGGGCACGGTGGCGGGCATGATCCTCGCCTTCGCCTCCATCGAGGCCGCGGGCAGCGTGGATCCGGCGCTCGTCGCCGGCGGCATCAAGGTGGCGCTGCTCACCACCGCATCCGGGCTCGCGATTGCGATTCCGGTCAACATCGGATACAACTTCTTCGTCACGCGCATCGACAAGCTGATCGTCGACATGGAGCAGGGTACGCAGGCGATCCTGAACGTCAGTTGGGATCTGGAGAACGCGGGCCAGTTGACGGTGGTCGCCAGGGATCCGATCACTGCGCTGGCCCCGCCCCCGCCGACACTGCCCGCCTGATGCGGGCGTGACGGGAACGATACGGGGAACGGATTGGTAACTTAAGGATTACGGAACAGCCGCAATCGGCGGGAGGACCTGAAGATGGCCGTACTGCAGAACAAGAAATCCAAGGTCAGCGACGAGGTTCCCACCTCCTCGATGGCGGACATCGCCTTCCTGCTCCTCATCTTCTTTCTGGTGACCACGGTCTTCCCGAAGGACAGCGGGCTGGCGGTGGTGCTTCCCGAGTCCGCCGAAGAGGTCCAGGTGAGCCAGCGCAACATCCTGCACCTCTCGGTCCTGCCCAACGGCCTGGTGGACGTGAAACGGGGCGAGAGCACGCAGATTCAGCAGGTGCGCGCCAACGACGTTGAAGCGATCTGGCGCCAGGGGGTCACCGAGAACCCCAACCTGATCGCCGCGGTCAAGACCCACCCGAACGCGCCCTACAGGTTCATGGTGGATGTCCTCGACGCCCTGCAGACCGCCGGGGCAGAACGTATTTCCCTGCAGCTGCTGGAGGATTAGCCGATGGCTATCAAGACGGGCGGATTCTCGCGCAAATCGAAGGCTTCCGACGAGATCCCTTCTTCGTCGCTGGCCGATATCGCCTTTCTGCTTCTCATCTTCTTCATGGTCACGACCGTCTTCCGCACCAGCAAGGAGCGGCCCATTGAGTGGGCGGCGGCGGCGGCCAGCGAGAAGATCGACGAGAAGCGAGAGGACATCATGCACGTGTGGGTTGAGCGCAACGGCGACGTGTGGGTGAACGACCGCAGCATCACCATGTCCACACTGTCGAACATCGTGGCGCCGGCGTACGCGGACTCGGACCGGCGCCTGGTGATTTCCTTGCGTGCGGACACGGACGTGCCTTATCAGTTCGTGAATCAGGTCCAGGAGGAACTGCAGGAAGCAAACGTGGTCCGCGTGGTATTCGCGACCGAGTTGGAACGCCGCATGACGAGGGAGAGACGATGAGCGACAACGAATCCGTGCAGGTGCAGGAAGGTCCGACCCTGACGGCGAACGACCGCTTCAAGAGGTCGTTCAACACCTGGTTCTGGGGATCGGTGCTGGCGGCGACCGTGGTTCACTTCGTGATGTTCATGTTCTGGCCGAGCATGACCGCGGAGGACGTCTCGTTCGATTCCGAGGAGTTGGTGGCGATCGAACTCCCGCCCGAGATCGAAATCCCGCCGCCTCCCCAGGCGATCAGCCGGCCCGCGACCCCCGTGATCGCGGCAGCCGACATCAGCGAGGACATCACCATCGCGCCGACCACCTTCGAGGACAATCCGGTCGAGGAACTGCCTCCGCCGCCGGACGAGGAGGCGGTCGACATCTCGGCGGCGCCCACCTTCACGCCCTACACCGTCCGCCCCGACCTCATCAACGAGTCCGAGGTGCAGCGCGCGCTGGAGCGGGAGTACCCGCCGATCCTGCGCGACGCGGGCATCGGCGGCACCGTGAACGTGCAGTTCTTCATCGACGAGGAAGGCAGGGTGCAGAGGACGCTGGTGGCGCAGACCTCGGGACACGCCTCCCTCGACGAGGCCGCGCTGCGCGTTGCCAACGTGTTCCAGTTCACCCCGGCGCTCAATCTCGACAAGATCGTGCCCGTGTGGATCGCGATTCCCATTACCTTCCAGACGCGTTAGTCGCTTCGGACGGTCCGAGCCGGACAGGAACCCCGCCGGAGCTTCCGGCGGGGTTCCTTTGGTTTGTGGGCGATTGGTTCATGGGCGACGGAATGGAGCGATGTATCCGGAAAGGCTGAGGGAAGCGCTGCCGCGCGTCCGCGACGAGGTCGAGGAGGCCGCGCGCCGGAGCGGTCGCACGGGCGCCGACGTGACGCTGGTGGCGGTGACCAAGAGCCACCCGCTGGCGGCGGTGGAGGCGGCGCTCGGGGCCGGCATCCGGGACATCGGCGAGAACCGGGTGGAGGAGCTCGAGGTCAAGGTGGGGGCGCTGGAGGGCCTGCCAGCCCCGCGCTGGCACATGATCGGGCACCTGCAGCGCCGCAAGGCCCCGCGGGTGATCGGGATCTGCGACCTGCTGCACTCGGTGGACACGGTTCGGCTCGCCGGGCGGCTCGACCGCTTCGTGCCCGCCGGAGCCGCTCCGCTGCCGGTGCTGGTTCAGGTGAACACCTCGGGGGAGGGTACCAAGAGCGGCATCTCCCCTGCGGAGGCGCCGGAGGCCGTCCACCGCATCACCGAGCTTCCGGGGCTGTCTGTGCGCGGGCTCATGACCATGGCCCCGTTCACCGATCGCGAGGGCGTCCTGCGCGGCGGCTTCCGCGCGCTGCGCCGGCTGCACGAGGAACTCGGTTCGCTCGAGGGATACCACGGGGAGCATCTGTCGATGGGGATGACCAACGACTTCGGCATTGCGATAGAGGAGGGCAGCACGATGGTGCGCATCGGCACGGCGCTGCTGGGGCCGCGCCCGAGACCGCCCGCGCGGCAGGCGGGGACGGTTGCATGACGACGGCGAACGACCTCGTCCCCCGCATCGACGAAGCGGTCGCAGTGGTGCGCGCCCGGTGCACGCTCCACGCCAGGGCGGGCATCGTACTGGGCACCGGGCTGGGCGGCCTGGCGCGCGAGATCGCCGTTGAGTGCGCCATCGATTACGCGGAGCTGCCCCACTTCCCGGTCTCGACGGTGGAGAGCCACGAGGGCCGCCTGCTGCTGGGCACGCTCGACGGGGTTCCCGTGGTGGCCATGCAGGGCCGTTTCCACCGCTACGAGGGCTACACCCTCCAGCAGGTGACCTTCCCCATCCGGGTGATGGCCGCCCTGGGCGCGGACACCCTCGTGGTTTCGGCGGCCTGCGGCGGGATGGACCCGCTCTGGCCGGCGGGGCAACTGGTGGTGCTCGACGACCACATCAACCTCCTGGGCGACAATCCGCTGGTGGGTTCCAACGCGGATGCGCTCGGCCCGCGCTTTCCGGATATGTCCGAGCCCTACGACCGGGGGCTCCAGCAGGTCGCCCTGGACGCCGCCCTCGCCCAGGGCATTCCGCTCGCGCGCGCGGTCTACGCGGCCGTGACCGGGCCCTGCCTGGAGACCCGGGCCGAGTACCGAATGCTGCGCGCCATGGGCGCGGACGTGGTGGGGATGTCCACCGTGCCCGAGGTCATCGTCGCGCGCCACATGGGCATGCGGGTATGCGGCCTGTGCATCGTTACGGACGTCTGCCTCCCGGACGCGCTGGAGGAGGTCGACGTGCCGACCATCATCCGGGTCGCCATGAAGGCGGAGCCCGGTCTCACCGCGGTGGCCCGCGCGGTCGTCGCCTCGCTGGCGTAGAACGTCACCATGCGCTACCCGGACCTGCCCGCGACCCTGCTCGAACTGGAGCAGCAGACCCTCGAGCGCTGGCGCGAGGAAGGCCTCTTCCGCCGAAGCATGGAGGCCTCCGAGGGCCGCGAGCCCTTCGTCTTCTACGAGGGACCGCCCACCTCGAACGCACGCCCCGGCCTTCACCACGTCCTCGGGCGCACGCTAAAGGACCTCGCCTGCCGCTACCAGGCGCTCAAGGGACGCCGGGTAACGCGCATCGCGGGGTGGGACACGCACGGGCTCCCGGTCGAGATCGAGGCCGAGAAGACGCTCGGCATCTCGGGGAAGCCCGAGATCGAAGCGGTGGGCATCGAACGCTTCAACCGCACCTGCCGTGATTCCGTGTTCACCTACAAGGCGGACTGGGAGGCGCTGTCCGAGCGCATCGCCTACTGGCTCGACTACGAGCGGCCCTACGTCACCTGCGAAACCAGCTACATCGAGTCGGTCTGGTGGATCCTGAGCGAGCTGGCGAAGAAGGGGCTTCTCTACCGCGGCCACAAGAGCGTGCCCTACTGCCCCCGCTGCGGCACCGCGCTCAGCTCGCACGAGGTGGCGCTGGGCTATCGCGAGGTGGAGGATCCGTCGCTCTTCTTCCTCGCTCCTCTCCTCACCGAGGAAGGAGAGCCGGACCCTGAAGGACGCGCCTTCCTGGCCTGGACCACCACCCCCTGGACCGTGCCTTCAAACACGGCGCTGGCGCTCAATCCCGCCCTCACCTACGCCGAGGCGGAGGCGGACGGCCGGCGTGTGATCGTGGCGAAGGACCTGGTCGAGCGCGTGCTCGGCGAGGATGCCCGCATCGTGCGCGAGCACGACGCCCGCTCGCTCGAAGGGGTCCGTTACGCGCGGCCGCTGGAGGTGGTGCCGGTCCCCGACGGGTCGGATACGGCGTGGCGCATCATCCTCGAGGACTTCGTTACGGCGGAGGACGGCACCGGCATCGTGCACATCGCGCCCGCCTTCGGCGCGGACGACTACGCGGCCGGCCAGCGCCACGGCCTCCCGCTCATGCGTTCCATCGACGACGCGGGACGCTTCCACGAGGGGCTGCCGCTGGTGGGGGGGATGTTCGTCAAGGACGCCGATCCACTGCTGGTGGAGGAACTCGACCGCCGAGGCAACCTCCTGCGGGCCGGCCGGGTGGCGCACTCGTACCCGCACTGCTGGCGCTGTCAGTCCCCGCTGCTCTACATCGCGCGCGAATCCTGGTTCGCCGCCACCTCGACCCTCAAGGACGAGATGCTCGCCATCAACCGGGACACGGCCTGGTACCCGCCGGAGATCGGCGCGGGGCGCATGGGAGAATGGCTGGCCGGCAACGTGGACTGGGCGCTGTCGCGCGACCGCTACTGGGGCACCCCGCTCCCGGTCTGGGTTTGCGACCGCGACGACAACATCACCGAGTGGATCGGCAGCCTGGCCGAACTGGAGGAGCGCGCCGGCCCGCTGGGCGAGGACTTCGACCCGCACCGGCCCTTCATCGACGAGGTAACCTGGCCCTGCAGCGGATGCCGCGGGACCATGCGCCGGGCCTCCCCGGTGGTCGACGTGTGGTTCGATTCCGGGGCGATGCCCTACGCGCAGTGGCACTATCCCTTCGAGAACAGCGAGCACTTCGAGCGTCACTTTCCGGCCGATTTCATCAGCGAGGGGCTCGACCAGACCCGCGGCTGGTTCTATTCGCTGATGGCCATCTCGGCGATGCTCGGACGGGGGATGGCGTTCCGCAACGTTCTCGTCAACGACCTGGTGCTCGACGCCGAGGGCCGGAAAATGTCGAAGACGAAGGGCAATGCGGTCGATCCCTGGGAGGCGGTGGGCGCGTACGGGGCCGACCCGCTGCGCTGGTATTTCGTCACCGTGAGCAATCCGTGGGTGCCCAAGCGCTACGACGAGCGCGGGATCGCCGAGGTGGCGCGCAAGTTCTTCGACACCCTCTTCAACACGTACCGTTTCTTCGCGCTGTATGCGAACGTCGAGGGTTGGCGGGCCGACCCGGGACCCTCGGGCGGCGGGGATGCGCGGAACGGCGGGGACGGGGGCGGCGTGCCGGAGCGGATGGCCGTCCCGCGCGAGGCGTCCCTCCTCGACCGCTGGATGCTCTCGCGGCTGAATCGCCTTGTGAGCGGCGTGCGGTCCGATCTGGACAGCTACCAGTTCACTCCCGCATACCGGAAGGTTGCGCAGTTCGTCGACGAGGACCTCTCGAACTGGTACGTGCGGCGCAGCCGGCCGCGCTACTGGGGCAAGACCGGAGCCGCGGACGCCGACGCCGCCTTCCGCACCCTGCACGTAGCGCTGCGCACGGTGAGCCAGCTGATCGCGCCGGTCGCGCCCTTCACCGCGGACTGGCTGCACCGGGCCCTGACCGGAGGGGAGAGCGTTCACCTGTCCCTGCTGCCGGAGCCGGACGAGGGGTGTCTGGACGATCGTCTGGAGCGTGAGATGGACACGGTGCGCCAGCTCGTCACGCTGGGGCGGGCGGCTCGCGAGCAGGCGGGGGTGCGGGTGCGCCAGCCGCTGCGGACGCTGCATGCGGCTGTTCCCGGCGTCGCCCTCCGGGCGCAGGTGCTGGCGGTGTTGCGCGAAGAACTGAACGTCAAGCAGGTCGTGTTCGTGCGCGATGCCGGCGACCTGTTGCGTCTTGAGGCGCGCCCCAATTTCCGTATGCTCGGACCTCGCTTCCAGAGGCACAGCAACGCGGCCGCCGCGGCAATCCGTGCCCTCGGGCAGCCGGCGTTGCGCGCCTGGCGCGGGGGGGAAGCGGTGTCCATCACGGTCGACGGAGGGGAACACCCGCTCGGCCCCGACGACCTCGAGGTGGCGGAAGTCGGGCGCGGCGACCTGGTGGTGCGCTCGGCCAACGGCTTCACCGCCGCCATCGCCCCCGGTCTGGACGACGAGCTGCGCGCGGAGGGGCTCGCGCGCGAACTGGTGAACCGGGTGCAGCGGCTGCGCAGGGACTCGGGCCTGGAGGTCACCGACCGCATCCGGCTCGCCATCTCCGGCCCGGAGGGCGTGCGCGCCGCGGCGGCCCGCCACCGCAGCTTCATCGCGGGCGAGACGCTGGCGGTCGATCTCGTGATCGCGGCGGAGGCGGATGGGGCGGCGGAGGCGTACACCAGCCACAGGGAAGTCGCGTTCGACGGCACGCGCGCCGCGATCGCGCTGGCACGCGCGCGCGGGTAGCCGGCCGTCGGATGGCGCCGCGACCCTCCGGGCCGTTTCTCCGGTGCGCGATGCCGGCCGGCCGGGGGGCGTCGTGAGCGAGGCTGGCTCGCGGCGCGAGACGCTCATCGTCGGGGATGGGGCCGGTCGGCGCGAAACGCTCGCGGTCGGGGAGGGTCGCCCCGAGCGCCTGGACGCCTGGCTGGCCCGGTGCCTCGACCTGTCGCGCACGCAGGCGGCCCGGCTGGTGGAGCAGGGCCTCGTCCGCGTGGGGGGGCGGGCGGTCAGGAAGTCCGCGCCGGTGGCGGCCGGGCAGCGCGTCGAGGTGGAGATCCCGCCACCCGATCCGGTCGACCTCGTTCCCGAGGACATCCCCCTCGCGGTGGTCCATGAGGACGACGCGCTGCTGGTGGTGGACAAGCCCGCCGGGCTGGTGGTGCATCCCGCGCCGGGCCACCGGCGGGGTACCTTGGTGAACGCGCTCCTCCACCACGTCGCCGACCTGGCCGGGGTGGGGGGGCGGCTGCGCCCGGGGATCGTGCACCGGCTCGACCGCGACACCTCCGGGCTGCTGGTGGTGGCCAAGAACGACGCGGCCCACCGGGCGCTTTCCGCCGAACTGGCCGCGCGCAGGGTAGGCCGCACCTACCTCGCGGCCGCCTGGGGGCACCTGCGCGACACCCCCATGACGGTGGATGCCCCTATCGGCCGCGATCCCCGGGCCCGGCAGCGCATGGCGGTGGTGGAGGGGGGGCGCCGGGCGGTCACCCACCTGGCGGTACGGGAGCGCTGGGAGGCGGCGGAGCTGCTCGAGGTGCGCCTCGAGACCGGACGCACCCACCAGATCCGGGTGCACCTGGCGCACATCGGGCACCCGGTGGTGGGCGATCCCGTGTACGGGGCGGGGCGGGAGCGGGGGGTGTCGGGGCCCGCCCGGCGCTGGGCGAAGGAGGTGGCGCGCGGGACCCGGCGCCAGTTCCTGCACGCATGCGCCCTCTCTTTCACCCATCCCCTGCTGGGAACGCGCATGCGCTTTCGTTCGTCCCTCCCTCCGGACCTGGCGGAGGTCGCGGAGTGGGCGCGAACGCACAGGTGATCCGGATGAGCCTGCCCGGAATCCTCGTCCTGTGCGTCTCCGCGCTCCTGCCGCTGCCGCCCCGCGATGCGCCCCCCGAGCAGGATGCGTCAGTCTACTCCGCCCTGACGCGATTCGGGATCACCATGCACTACGCCCCGGGCGACTCCCTGCGTGCCGAGCGGCTGCTGAACCTGCTGGCGAACGCGCCGGACCTGCCGGGCCTGCCTCCGGGCTTCCCCGCGACGGCGACCGTGTACCTCGCGGCGTCCGAGGCCGACTTCCTGGAATTCGCCGGCGGCCGGGTCCCGGAATGGAGCGCGGGCCTGGCCATTCCCTCCATCGGCACCGTCGTCTTGCCCATGTACGCCGACGACCGCACCCGCGGCTGGAGCGAGGAGCGCGTGGCGCGGCACGAATGGGCGCACCTCGGTCTGCACGAATACCTGCGGGGCCTGCGCGTCCCGAGATGGTTCTCCGAAGGGTATGCGGAATGGGCTTCCGGGGGATGGAACGCCGCCGAGGGGTGGCGTCTGCGCATCGCCGTGGCGGGAGGCCGCACGCCCCCGCTGGACTCGCTCGCCCTGGGTTGGCCCGCGGACAGGGCATCCGCGGAAGTCGCCTACATGCTCTCCGCGACCGCCGTCGAGTACCTGGTGGCGTCCAGCGGCGAGCGGGGCCTCGCGCTCTTCCTGTCCCGCTGGCGCGAGGGCAACTCTTTCGAGGCGGCGCTGCGTCGTACCTTCGGCGTCACCAGCGGACAGCTCGAGGGAGATTGGGGCCGATACGTGCGCCGCCGCTACGGCTGGCTCCTGGTGCTTTCCCAGTCGCTCGTCTTCTGGGCCTTCCTGGGGACCCTGCTCGCCGTCATGGTGGTCGTGCGCCGCCGCCGCGGACGCTGGCGCATGGCGCGCCTGCGCGCCTCCGAACTCCCGAACGATCCCGCCTTCTGGCTTGACCCGCCCCGCGACCGACAGGATCTTGGAACCCATGGCAAAAAAGCGAACCAACCGCCGGGCGGCCCGTAGCCGGGAGAGAAACCGCAACCGCGATGCCGACTCACTGCGCTTTTCGCGCAAGAACGGCATCCTCGGCCTCGCCGGACTGCTGGTCATCGTCCTGGGGTACGCACTGCTCGCGCAGGGTTCAATCACCGCGGCTCCCCTGCTGCTGGTCCTCGGCTACCTGGTGCTGTTGCCCCTCGCGCTCGTCCTCTAGTTCACGGCGCGGTAGCCCCGGGGTGGCCACGTTCATCGAGAGCGCGTTGGGAACCCACTTTCTCGGCTTTCTCCACTGGCCCAACCCCCTCCTCTGGAGTACGATGTAGCAAGTTGACCTCGTGCAGCCGAAGCCTTCGGCGAGGAGGATGATCATGTACCAGATTCCGAGTCCGTCCCCGATCGCGCGCGTCCGCCTTACGGTACGCCTGGCGATGTCGATCCCGTTCCTCGTGCTCGGTCTCGCGGATGCGCGCCAGGCCGCGGCGCAGGCCGAAGTGGTGGAAGGCCATGCGCCCTCGCGCCGCATCGAGTCGATCCGCCCACGCACGGGTCCGGCCGGGACGCGCGTCAGCATCAACACCGGGGGGCTGCCCGCCATCACACCGACCCGCATCGGGCTGGGGGCCGCGCAGTTCGGATTCGAGGAGATCGGCCAGGAGCTGACCACGGAGCGGGGCCGGATCGACATGACCGTCACCGTACCCGAGTGGGCGCACCTCGACCGGCCCACGGTGTTCATCGTCTTCGACTTTTACTTCCGGCCGCTCGCCCTCTCCAACTACTTCCACGCCACCGACGAGAACGGCATCCTCACCCGCCGGGGCCAGCTTATTCACGTGGGCGAACCCTGCTCGGTGCTGTTCGGCGAGTTCGGCGACGTCTACGCGCTGGAGGGCGAGGAAGGCGACTGGGAGATGGGGACCGAGGTGGTCGTCCAGGGCGTCCTCACCGAGAGTTCGCCGTGTCTGCACGAGACCACGCTCTCGGTCCGAAGCATGCGGCCGGCGCGCAGCACTTCGCCGTAGCCTCAACCTGCCCCCAAGAAAGCCCTGCGGAGGGTCCCATGAGACGCCTGCTCCTCGCTCTTGCCTTCGTCCTCCTGGTGCCCTCCACCGCGCTCGCCACCTGGTCGATCATCGCCATCGATCTCAACACCGGGCGCGTGGTGATCGCTTCCGCCACCTGCGCGGCGACCGGCCCCGACCAGCTCAAGCTGCTGCAGGCGGTGGTGGTGCCCGGCGTGGGCGTGGCCGCCGCCCAGGCGGGCGTGGACCGCACCCACGAGAACCAGAAGCTCATCTTCGCCGAGCTGCAGAACGGCACCGATCCCGTCGAGATCATCCGCATGCTGGAGGAGGATCCCAACATCGAGCGCCGCCAGTTCGGCATCATCGACATGCAGGGCCGCACCGCCGGGCGCTCGGGCGAGGGCAACCGGCCCGTGTCGCTGGACATCCAGGGGCGCAGCCCGGACAACATCCTGTACTCGGTCCAGGGCAACATCATTGCGACCACCGAGGCGCTCACCGAGCCCGCGCGCATCATGCAGGAGGGCAGCGACGACGTCATCGACCGCGTCATGCGCGCCATGGAAAGGGCCGACGAGCTGGGCGGGGACAGCCGGTGCACCTGCGAGACCGAGCCCCTGCCGGAGGCGTACGCCGACTGCAACGGCAAGACCTCGCACGTCGCCTACATCCTCGCCGCCGACCCGGAGAACACCCTGGGCGAATTCGCCGATAACCATCCCGAGAACCTGCGCGCGCCCTACAACGACGGGGACTACTACCTCTACATCTCGGCCATCCCGACGAATACCCTGCCGCACGAAGATGCCAACCCGGTCCGAACCCTGCGCATGCGGTATGATGCGTGGAGGGGGTCGGGGGGGTAGCTCGGGTGGTTCAGAGGGGCTGCCGTACACGGATGGCGGGCGCGACGCAGTTGTCTGAACCGCGCACGCCGGGTTGGCCGGATGCGGCGCCGATGGCAGGCTCTGGATGGGCGCAGGAGGACGGCAATCCGCGGGAGAACCTGTTGTCGGATTCCGTCGTGTTCCGCCCGATGGAGCTCAACATGCCGCTGCGCACGGTCGAACGCGTGCCCGCTTGAGAAGACCCCCCGGGCCGGCCGTCGGTCCGAACGGTACGGAGGCTTCGGGTCAGGGCCCGGCGAGCGCAGCCGGTTTCCGCACTTCAGCCGTCGCTCTTCTCAGGTCCCTGACGATGCGGGTCACCTTCCGGGCGTAGCGGTTGCCAGTGGAGGTGAGCGTCACCCCGTTGCTTCGCCTGACGAACAGTTCGGTTCCCAGAAATCGTTCGAGCCTCCGGACATGTCTGCTGATGGCGCCGGGCGAAACCCGCAGTTCGGCCGCCGCATACAGAAAACTCTCGTGTCTGCCCGCCGCTTCGAACGCCTGGAGCGCGTTCAGCGGCGGAAGCGGGTCAACGGACATGGGTTTCCGGTACGGGCAGAGGCTCAGATAATCTGAGCCAGTCTAGAGTTCTTGCAGGCCACGGTCAATCTCGGGCGGCGTCGGCGTCCATCCCGATTGCCCGGGAATCGCCGGTGGGACCCAGCGCGAGGCCGGCGACGCAGAACATCGTCAGGCGTTCCCCAACCTGCGCACCGCGCACTCCTCGAGGAGCCATTCCCTCAGCCGGACAAGGGCGGGATTGTTCGCCGACGAAGGGTTCATGACCAGGTGATAGGACTTCTCGGACACGACCGACAGATGCGCCAGGGGGACGAGTTGTCCGGTCGCCAGCTCCTCGGCGACCATCTCGCCATGACCGACGGCCATGCCCATGCCGTCGACCGCGGCGCGGATGACGCCCTTGTAGAGCGCAAAGCGCATGTTGGCGGCGAACTCGCCCGTGGTTACGCCGACGGCGCGAGCCCAGTCCGGCCAGTCGGTGTCCCAGTAGATGTCGTGCAGCAGCGGTTGCCCGATGACTTCCTCGGCATCGGGGTGGGAGGACAGCGTCTTGCGGAACTGAGGGCTGCAAACGGGGAAGACCTCTTCTCCGAACAGCCGCGTGACGCTGTAACCGGGATGCCGACCGGTTGAATACAGGATCCACGCATCCACGTCTTCGCGCTCCGCGTCGTGCTCGCCGTTGTGCGCCTCGACCCGCAGCTCGACATGGTCGAACGCCCTCCTGAACGACGGAATGCGGCGGTAGAGCCAGCGCTCCGAGAAGATCGGGAGCGTCGAGATCACGATCGCGCGGTCGGGCGGCGGCTTGCGGACGCGGTCCGTCGCGGTTCGCAGGTCCCTGAAAACGGCGCTCACCGTCACGGCGAATTCCCTTCCGGCGGAGGTGAGCGCGACCCCGTTTCTGCGCCTGACGAACAGTTCGGTACCCAGATAGTTCTCGAGCAGCCGCACATGCCGGCTGATGGAACCCGACGAGACGCTCTGTTCGGCCGCGGCGTCCAGGAAGCTCTCGTGTCTGCCCGCCGCCTCGAATGCCTGGAGCGAGTTCAGGGGAAGCAGTCGCTTGTTCCTCATGGGGTCTCCACCCTCCGGTATCTGGCTCAACAATACTGAGTCAGACTAGAAGCAGCACGGGCCGCAGTCAATCGCCCGCCAAGAGCGGCATCCAGCGGGGACACGGGGTCCGGATTGCGCGGCGGCGCGAAGGACGGCACGCAACTCGCTTTGCCGCATAGCGTACGCTCAAGGCGGATGGCTCCATCCGCAAGTGTGGCTGCGGGCGTCCGGCGCGAGTTCAGGAAGGAAAGCTCAGCCCGTTCGTGACGTGCCGGGCCGAACCATGACTCAACAATCCTGAGCCTAGACCCGAGAATCTTCCGTTGCACCCAACTGCGCATCTGACCATGCTTCTTGACCTGTGGTCCGGGCCGCTGACAAGCCCGGGCTGAGATGAAGCCTCGGATACTGAAGCAAATAGGGAGTTGGCCATGACCATTGCAGGATCAGCACAAGGGCGGTCGGCAGACGTTGAACACGCCAGGGGCCGAGCCGGTCGTGCCGATTGCCCGGGCGTGCTCGGGCGTGGCGCTCTTCGTCTTCGCGGGGAGCAGGAGTTGGTGGGTATGCAACGATCTTCGCGGCTGTGCGGACTCGTCCTGCTCGCGCTGCTCGCGCTACCCTGCGGCGTCTCGGCTCAGAACGGCTGGTACGTGCGCATGGAGTTGGGTGCCGCGCTGGCTCCGGGCATGACCGTCCACGGTTCGGACGACGACTGGTCCACGAAGTGCGACCTGCTCTCGAACCCGGCTCAGGTCGAGACCGACCCGAGCAACTGCGCTTCGGCTCCGCCGCGCGCGCAGTGGTACAGTGACGTGGATGGCGGGACGGGCACGATGGGGGGTCTCCTGCTGGGCTACAGCGTGAACCGGCTGCGCATCGAGGCGGCGTACTCCTTCCGCGCTACAACCTACGGCGGACCCGCGCCGCCGGTCATCGGAGACGAGATCACGCTGGGCAAGGCCGACCAGGAGCTCGAAGAGGCGGAGGCCGGGGTGGACGACGTGCAAACGCACGGCTTGTTCGTAGACCTCGCCTACGAGCTTCGCAACGCGTCGCGCTACGCGCCGTACGTCGGCGCGGGAGTGGGCATGGCGCTCACCAGGCTGGACTACTACACGCGCTGGAAGCGTAACGACGACCCCGACCGGATTACCACGTTCGACGACCCGTTGATGAGGGCGAGGATCGCCGGCACGACTTCGATCTCGGACCTGAAGCTCTCCGACGTGCTCGCGAGCTACCGGGTGTTCGCCGGCGTGGACTATGAGATGAACGATGGCGTCTCGCTCGGCATTCAGCTCCGCTGGACGGGTTACCGCGAGTTTGAGGACGAAGCCGAATACGCGCAGATACGAAGCCATGAATCGTCCGTGGGGCGGGGCTTCGACGTGCAGTACCGGGCCGAGACCAGCGGACTGGCTGCACTTGGAGCCGGCTTCAGCCTGAAATGGCAGCCGGAGTAGCAACTCGACCACGCGAGCGCGGTTCCATCGTTCCTGGCTGACCCGGTGCAACGGCTAGGCGCATCCAGTAGGTTTCATTCCGGGGCGCTTAGCTCAGTTGGTTCAGAGCGCCTGCCTTACAAGCAGGAGGTCGGCGGTTCGAATCCGTCAGCGCCCATGGCCGGGATCATGCCCGCGAGGTTCCGCAATCGCTCCTTTCCGTGTATCCTGTCCTGTCCTTCCGTCGGATAGGGCAGTCCGGCGGTGTCGGGTGCACCCACAACGCAGGAGATGTAATGAACAAGAAGGAAATGGCGGCCGCTCTCGCGCAGCAGGCCAACCTCTCCCAGGCGAAGGCAGCGGACGTGCTCAACTGCATCTTCGACACCAGCGCCGGATCGGGCATCATCGCCGGCGAACTCGACGCGGGTGGCAAGGTGACGCTCCCCGGGTTCGGCAGCTTCGGAGTCAAGTCGCGCGCCGCGCGCACCGGGACCAACCCGGCCACCGGCGAAAAGATCACCATCGCGGCGAAGAAGTACGCGTATTTCAAGCCCGGCAAGCCGTTGCGGGACCGGGTAGCAGGGGGATAGATCCTCGGATGTAGCTGTACGCAGCACGGAGAGCATTCCGGCGCGCCCGGACGTGGCTGGAAGGCGGTGCCCGCGATTCCGGTCGACCCATGCCCAGGTGGCCTGATCGATAACCCGCTGGCGCGCCGGATGCTCTCTCCCAGTCCTCAACCCTCAGGACCCTGGTCGACCGAAACGTGAATCCCTCCGCCCCCTCGCCGGTCGAAACTGCGGGCGAGCCGCGCGCGCACGAGGAGACGGCGAGCAGGGCGGCCCGCTGGGCCAAGGTCATCGACCACTCGCGGTGCATCGGCTGTCACGCCTGCACCACCGCATGCAAGTCGGAGAATGAAGTTCCTCTGGGGGTTACACGCACCTACGTCAAGTACGTCGATGCGGGCCACTTCCCGCGCACCCGCCGTGCGTTCCAGGTCACCCGTTGCAACCAGTGCGAGGACGCGCCGTGCGTAACGGCCTGTCCCACCTCGGCCATGTACCGCCGGTCCGACGGGATCGTGGACTTCGACAAGGAGGCGTGCATCGGCTGCAAGGCCTGCATCGCCGCCTGTCCCTACGACGCCATCTTCATCAACCCGGAGGACCATTCCGCGGAGAAGTGCAACTTCTGCGCGCACCGCCTCGACATCGGTCTCGAACCGGCGTGCGTGGTGGTGTGCCCCACCGAAGCGATCCTGGTCGGCGATCTCAACGACCCGCTGGCCAAGGTGACGCAGATGGTCCACGAGGATGCCCTCACGGTTCGGCGCCCGGAGAAGGAGACCCGCCCGAAGCTGTTCTACAAGGACGCGCGTCAGGCGACCCTCGACCCGCTGGCCGCGGCGCGACCGGAAGGGGGGCTTTTCATGTGGAGCGAGCAGGGGAGCGGCGCCGACCAGGTGACTTCCGGCCACCCCGGGCCGGGCAACTCGTCCGCCGCCGCAATCCTGAGCTACGACGTGCCCCACAGCGCTCCCTGGGACGCGCGCGTCAGCCTCTACACCTGGACCAAGTCGATCGCGGCCGGGGCCTACCTGGCGCCCTTGCTGCTCATCCTCTTCGGGGCGCTCTCGTGGACGGATCCGCTCTGGCTCTTTGGCGCGCCGCTGCTGGCGATGGCCTTTCTGGCGGTCACCACGGGCCTGTTGATCTGGGATCTGGAGCATCCCTGGCGCTTCCACTACATCCTGCTCCGACCCCAGTGGCGAAGTTGGCTGGTGCGCGGAGGATTCGTGCTGGCGGGCTTCGGGGCCGTTCTGGCGGCCCATCTGGGAGCTGCCTGGGCGGGAGCCTCTGATTTCGTCCGCGTGCTGGCGCTGGCCGGAGTCCCGCTGGCCGCGATGACGGCGGTGTACACGGCGTACCTGTTCGCCCAGGCGAAGGCCCGCGACCTGTGGCAGAATCCCCTGCTTCCCCCGCACTTCCTGGTGCAGGCGCTGCTCGGGGGCGCGGCCGCGGTCCATCCGCTGGCGGCCCTTGGGGTGCGCCCGTTGCTGGAGGGAGGCTTCGCGGCCCTCACCGCCGCCCACCTGCTCCTGGTTCTGGGCGAGATCACCATCACGCATGGCACCGCCCACGCGCACCTGGCGGTCCGCGAGCTTACCCGGGGGCGCTTCGCCGCGTGGTTCCGGGCGGGCGTCCTCCTGAGCGCCATCGGGCTCGCCGCCCCCTGGATCGGGCTGCCGGCCCTGCTCGCCGGGCTCCTCGGGCTGTTGGCCTACGAGCACGCCTACGTGCAGGCGGGACAGGCCGTCCCCCTCTCGTAAAGGGATCGAGCCATGAAGAACAGGGACCGCGTGAACCTGAAGCGCCTGAACGAGCGGGTGTCCGCCGCCCGCCGGGAGGCGGAGGAGCGTGGCGAGAGCTTCTATCCGGGGCCCAGCCGCGTGCACCTGGCCTCGTTTCCGCCAAAGGAGCGCTGGGACGACTGGGTGGAACTGGATTCGCGCGCGTGGCCCCGGCGGGTCGAGAAGCGCTACATGCTGGTGCCGACCACCTGCTTCAACTGCGAGTCCGCGTGCGGGCTGCTGGCGTACGTGGACCGCGACACGCTCGAGGTGCGCAAGTTCGAGGGCAACCCCGAGCACCCGGGATCGCGCGGTCGCAACTGCGCCAAGGGGCCGGCGACCGCCAACCAGGTCACCGATCCGGACCGCATCCTCTATCCCCTGAAGCGCGCCGGCGAGCGCGGCTCCGGGCAGTGGACGCGGGTGAGCTGGGACGAGGCCCTGGACGACATCGCGGGACGCATTCGCCGGGCGCTCGAGGAAGGGCGGCAGAAGGAGATCATGTATCACGTGGGCCGCCCCGGAGAGGACGGCTTCACCGAGCGCATGCTGGCGGCCTGGGGCGTGGACGGCCACAACTCGCACACAAACATCTGCTCGTCGGGCGCGCGGGCCGGCTACCACCTCTGGATGGGGATGGACCGCCCGAGCCCCGACCACGCCCACGCGCGCGTCATCCTGCTCGTGTCGAGCCACCTGGAGACCGGGCACTACTTCAACCCCCACGCCCAGCGGATCATCGACGCCAAGGCCGGCGGAGCGAAGCTCGTCGTCCTCGACACCCGCCTCTCCAACACCGCCACCCACGCCGACCACTGGCTGTCCCCCTATCCGGGCTCGGAGGCGGCCATCTTCCTGTCCATCGCCCGCTGGCTGGTCGCGAACCGGCTCCACAACCGGGACTTCGTGCGCCGCTGGTGGAACTGGCGGGAGTTCATGGCCGAGGCGCACCCCGATCTTCCGCCTGACTTCGAGCGATTCGAGGAGACGCTCGAGGAGATGTACGCCGAGTACACCTTCGAGTACGCGGCGCGCGAGTCCGGGGTGGAGGCGGATACCATCGAAGCCGTGGCCCGCCTCGTGGCCGGGGCCGGCACCCGGCTCTCGACGCACAACTGGCGCAGCGCGGCAGCGGGCAACCTCGGCGGCTGGCAAGTGGCGCGCACCCTCTTCCTGCTCAACGCGCTGATGGGCGCGGTGGCCACCGAGGGGGGCACCCATCCCAACTCGTGGAACAAGTTCGTGCCGCGTCCCATCCATCTGCCGAGGCATCCCGAGCACTGGAACGACCTCACCTGGCCTGCCGAATATCCGCTTGCGCTGATGGAGATGTCCTTCCTCCTGCCGCATCTGCTGAAGAGGAGCGGCGATTTCCTCGATGTCTACTTCACCCGCGTGTACAACCCGGTCTGGACCAACCCGGACGGGTTCTCGTGGATTGAGATGCTCACCGACCCGGAGCGGGTCGGCCTGCACGTCGCCCTGACGCCGACCTGGAACGAGACCGCGCATTTCGCCGACTACGTGCTGCCCATGGGGCTCGGCTCCGAGCGCCACGACGTGCACTCCTACGAACAGTACGCGGGTCAGTGGGTGGGCTTCCGCCAGCCCGTGCTGCGCGCCGCGCGCGAGCGCCTGGGCGAGAGCGTTTCCGATACCCGCGAGGCCAACCCGGGCGAGGTGTGGGAGGAGAACGAGTTCTGGATCGATCTCACCTGGCGCATCGATCCCGACGGCGACCTCGGCATTCGCTCGTTCTTCGAATCGCGCGCGCGTCCGGGGACGAAGCTCGGCGTCGACGAATACTACGGATGGATGTTCGAGAACTCCGTTCCGGGACTGCCCGCCGCCGCCGCCCGGGAGGGCGTCACGCCTCTCGAGTACATGCGCCGCTACGGGGCGTTCGAGGTGGCCTCGAGGACGGGCGCGCTGCACGACGAGCCGGTTCCCGACGGCGAGCTCGAAGATGTCCGGGTCGACGCGGACGGGCGCGCCTTCACCCGCGCCCCGAAGCCCGACTCTCCCAATGTGGTCCCGCTCCCCGTGGTGGACGGGGACGCCGACGGGCGCCGCCGCGCCGGGGTCGAAGTGGATGGCCGCATCGTGCGAGGCTTCCCCACGCCCTCGGGGCGGCTGGAGTTCTGGTCGGGCACGCTCGCGGAGTGGGGCTGGCCTGAACTGGCCATACCCGGATATACGCGCAGCCACATCCACCGCGAGAACCTGGAAGAGGGCCAGATGGTGCTCATCTCCACCTTCCGGGTTCCGATCCAGATCCACACCCGCAGCGCCAACGCCAAGTGGCTCGACGAGATCGCCCACACCAACCCGCTCTGGATCCACCCGCGGGACGCGCGCGGGATGGGCGTCCGCACCGGCGACCTGGTGCGCGTCGAAACCGAGATCGGTCACTTCGTGGTGCGCGCCTGGGTCACCGAGGGGATTCGTCCCGGAGTGGTCGCGTGCAGCCACCACATGGGCCGCTGGAAGGTTGCCGACCACGGCCAGAACCAGGCCATGGCCACCGTGGATCTGGAACGCGGCGAGGAGGGCTGGTCGCTCAGGCGGCGCAAGGGCGGAGGGCCCTACGAGTCGGCCGATGCCGACACCAGCCGCATCTGGTGGACCGACGTGGGGGTTCATCAGAACCTGACCTTCCCTGTGCACCCCGACCCGATTTCCGGATCGCACTGCTGGCACCAGGCGGTGCGCGTGAGCGCGGCCCGCCCGGGGGATGCGTACGGCGACATCTCCGTGCACGCCGGTCGTTCCGGCCAGGTCTTCCGCAAATGGCTCGAGCAAACGCGCCCGGCCGGGCGCGTTTCTCCCGACGGCACCCGCCGCCCCTACTGGCTGCTCCGGCCGGTGCGTCCCACGCGCGAGGCGTACCAGCTGCCCGCGGACGATCCTGCGGGAGGCTAGCACCTCGTGGAGGTCATCCGCGCGCTGGCGACGCTGGCCGAGCCTCCGCACCCCGCCCACGCCCCCATCGCGTGCGCCCTCGACCTGCCGGAACTCCCGCGCCCGGCCGACCACACCGAGCTCTTCCTCTTCCAGCTGTATCCCTTCGCCTCGTTCCACGTCGGCGCGGACGGGATGCTGGGCGGCGAGGCCGCCGACCGGGTGGCGGGCTTCTGGCGCGCGCTGGGCAGCGAGGTGCCCGGCGAGCCGGATCACCTGAGCGCGCTGCTGGGCCTGTATGCGGGGCTTGCGGACGCCGAAGCGCGGGAGTCTGCCGGAGCGGGCCGGATTCTGCGCCGCGAGAGCCGCAAGGCCCTCCTCTGGGAGCATCTGCTCTCCTGGCTGCCGCCCTACCTGCACGCCGTAGGCGAGATCGCACACCCCTTCTATCGGCAATGGGCCGAACTGCTGGGCGCCGCCCTTCTCTCCGAGGCTGCGGAACTCGGCGCGCCGGACCGGCTGCCCCTGCACCTGCGCGAGGCGCCGCCTCTGGAGGATCCGCGCGTAACCGGAGGAGAGGCCTTCCTCAGCCAGCTGACCACGCCGGTGCGCACCGGCATGCTCCTGACGCGCGCGGACCTGGCGCGCTGCGCCGGCGACGTGGGGCTCGGGCGACGCGCCGGGGAGCGCCGCTTCGTGCTGAAGGCGCTACTCTCCTCGAGTCCCGAGGACACGCTCGATTGGCTCGGCCGGGAGGCCGCCCGCTGGCGCGGAGTGCACGAGGGCTACCGTGCAGAAGCCGAAGCCGTTTCCCGCTTCTGGACGTCCAGGGCGGACGCCGCCCACCGTCTCCTGGTCGAGCTGTCGCGTGAAGCCCGGAAGGGCGGCGGGCCCGCATCCGCGCCCGCGACACTTCGCGCCCGCTAGCACGTACGGGCGCCAACGAAGCCGCCAGACCTCGCCGCGCCCGCGCCCGAGGCCTCGCGGCGTGCCGCGACAGCATAGCGTAGCCGACGGTAGCTCCCCGGCCCGGCGGCATCCGGACTCACGGAGGAAATCGATGACGAAGACAGCCGGACACAGCAGGAACAGGAAGCTCATCTGGGCGGGAGGGGCGGTGGCCGCGGCGGTGGTCGCCCTGTCGGCGATGGACGGAACCGCAGTCCAGGCGTCGCAACAGGAATACCGCATTGCAGGCAGCCATGTCGCCGTGTACAACCTGGCGGGCGAGGTGAGCGTCGTCCCGGCAACGGGCAACGACGTAGTCGTGACCGTGAATGCGCGGGGTGCCGACGCGGAAACCCTGACCGTCGAGTCCGGCGAGATTCGAGGCGTGCAGACCCTGCGTGTCCGCTATCCCTCCGACCGCGTTATCTACAGCGACATGGGCGGCAACTCCCGAACCCAGGTCCGGGTCCGGGGCGACGGCACCTTCGGCCACGGCGGATTGTCGCGTGGCGACAGGGTGGACATCCGGAGTTCGGGCAGCGGCCTCGAGGCCTGGGCCGACCTCACCATCGCGGTGCCCCCCGGCCAGCGCTTCTCGCTGTACCTGGGCGCGGGCGCCACGGAGGCTCGCGATGTCGAAGGGGATCTGGAACTCGATACCCAGTCGGGTTCGGTCGAATCGGCGGGCACCTCCGGCAGCCTGAGCATCGATACCGGATCGGGATCGGTGCGGGTGGCGGGCGCGAACGGGGACCTGGACGTCGATACCGGCTCGGGACAGGTCACGCTGGATGGCGTGGCCGGGGAGCGCGTGCTCGTCGACACGGGTTCAGGAAGCGTGCACGGCTCGGACATCCGTTCGGAATCGGTGGAGGTGGACACCGGGTCGGGTCGCATTACCTTGCTGGCCGTGGAGGCGCCGGACATCATGTTGGACACCGGCAGCGGCAGCGTGGAAGTGGACCTGGTCGCCGATGTCGAGCGGCTGGAGGTGGACACCGGGTCGGGCGGCGTGACCCTGCGCGTCCCGGGCGACCTGGGCGCGCAGATGGAGGTGGACACGGGCAGTGGCAGGATCGACGTGGAAGTCCCGATCGATGAAAGCACGCGGCGGCGCACCTATCTGCGCGGCACCATCGGTGACGGCCGGGGCAACATCGTGGTCGACACGGGTTCGGGGTCCATCCGCGTCCTGGGCCGCTGACATCCGGGCAACATCCCCGGCCCGGAAGGTCGCCGGGCCGGGGATGTTTGCGTCCGCGTTCCGTCGGAGCCGCTGAGGTCGGGTGTTTCGCTTCGAGCAACCGGTGCAGGTCCGGTTCCAGGACATCGACGTGGGCGGCCACGCCCATCACTCCAGGGCGCTGTCCTACTTCGAGGAGGCGCGCGCAGCCTATTGGCGGGAGATTGCGGGGCGCCGCACGCCGGAAGATGTGGACTACATCCTCGCCGAGGCCCGCATCCGCTATCACGCGCGGGTGCTCTATCCCGACCGCCTCACCGTGGGCACGCGAGTATCCGTTCTCGGCAAGAAACACTTCGTCATGGAATACGAGGTGCGGTCGAGCGAGGGGCGGCTGCTGGTTTCGGGCAGCACCGTCCAGGTGATGTACGACTATGGCGCCGGGGCGAGCCAGCGGATTTCGTCCGGCCTCGCGAACCGCATCCGCGCCCATGAGGGGCCGCTTCCCGCGCGCCGGGGATCCTGACGCGCCCGCCCGGGTTACAGGAAAAATCGAACACCGTGCCGGCGGGGCTCCGATGGCCAATCCGGTTCGCTCTTGACGCGCTGCGTGTCAACGCCCCCTTTGTATTTCGGGGTCGGTTGACCGCCTCCCGCGCGTGGGTATAGTTTGCATAGCTTTCCGGGTAACCTTGGCGGAGTTAGGAGCGATGTTCTTCAGGTTGGCATTTCCCCGGCTGGGAGTTGCGTTGCTTGCGGCGTTCCTGTTCCTGCCGGCGCTCGCGTCGGCGCAGCAGGAAGTGCAGGGACGCTTCAGGGTCATGATCCCCGACCTCTTCCCGGGAGAGGACACCGGCCGGGGCTTCGGAGAGGACGTGGCCGAAGAGCTTCGCGACCTCATCAACCGGCTGCCCACCCACGAGCCGGTCGAGCGCAACGAAATCCGCGACGCCATGCGTCAGTTCGACATCGACCGCGACGACCTGAACTGCATCCGCTCGCGCCAGCTCGCGACCCAGATCAACGCCGAGCTGGTCATGTGCGCGAACTACACGGAAGGGCAGGACGACTGGACCCTGACCGCTATCCAGTTCGTGAGCGTGGCATCCGGCGAGACCTTCACGGTGGACGATTTCACCGTTCCGGATGACGACGGCGACGAACTCGCCGCGCAACACATCTTCGGCGTATTCGACGGATACGTGGAGCAGTTGCGCTTTGCGGCCATCTGCCAGGAGTACTTCGGCAGCCAGCAGTGGGCCAACGCCCTCCAGAACTGCGACCGGGCGATCGAGGGCAACCCCGATTCGGAGGGTTCGCGCTATGCCCGCGCCCGAGCCGTGATGGAGCTGGGTGATCGTCAGGAAGGTCTCGACGAAATGATGCGCGTGCTAGACCTCAACCCTTTCAACGAGAACGCGCTCCAGTTCGCCGGGATGCTCTCCGCCGAATTCGGCATGGATGAGGAGTCCCTGCAGCACTACTCCGCTTATCTCGAACTCAACCCGGGTAACGCGGCCGTTCGCATGAACGTGGCGTACGAGCTCGCGACCGCAGGAAATCCAAGGGGCGCGATGACCCTCATCGAGGAGGGCATCGCCATGGATGACACCAACGTCGACCTGTGGCAGCAACTTGGCGGCTTTGCCTTCACGGCCGCAGGCCGCGCGATGGAGGGCCAGAGCGAACCCAACGCCGAGGTCGAGATGCTTTACCGGAGGGCCATCGAAGCGTATACGCGCGTCTTCGACGACCGTGGCGAGGAGACCACTCCCGCCCAGTTGTCCAACGTCATCGCCGCCTACATGCAGCTCGGCGATCCGGGCGCCGTCGACTTCGCCCAGCGCGCGGTGCAGGTGCATCCCCAGGAGGCCTCGCTCTGGTCACGGCTGGCCGACGCCCTGCAGCGCAACGACCGTCTGGAAGAGGCGATCGCGGCGCTCGAGAGCGCGAAGGGAGCCGATCCGGACTACCCGAACCTGTCCGCCCGCCAGGGAAGCTGGCTCCTGGAGGCCGATGAGGTCGACGAGGCCATCACGTTCCTCAAGGAGGCCGTGGATCGCGGCGAACAGTCCGCGGACATGATGGCGAACCTGCTGTTCGGGAAGGCGTACAACGACGGCGTGCAGGTTCAGCAGTTCACCTTCGCGGCCAACATCCTCGAGACTGCCAAGAGCGAGTTCGAAGTGTCCGAGCAGATGGCCTCACAGTTGAACTTCTGGCACGGGTGGTCGCTCTACAACCACGGCCTTTCGGTCCAGGAGCCCAACACCATCGATTCCGCCCGCCAGTCACTGCCGATCTTCCAGCAAGCCCTCCAGCTGTTTGAGCTCGGCCGTGCGTACGCCGCTACCGTGGATTCGATCAACCTGACCGAGATTCTCGGGGCGGCGCAGACGTACGTCGACATTCAGGACGCCATCATCCGGCGCGGGGGAGGGGAGTAGCGCCAGGACGCCCCGCTCGCAGCCATGGCGCCGCGGATTCGTCCGCGGCGCCTTTTTCTTGCCCCGAATTCGGGACGGCGCCTCCCCGCGCACAAGACGGGCCGTTCCTGGCGAGCTGCGGGGCACGCTCCGCAACCGCGTTCGCCCCCGTCTGATTTCGTTCGCCCGCCGGGCTTGCGCGTTCCCCATTGCCTTCCTTATGATTCCCCCCAGTCTCCACAATCATCCATTTTAACCCACAATCGACCACCGTGAACGGCTTTCTGGGGCGCTACGAGAAACGTCTCGACGACAAGGGTCGTCTGAGTCTGCCGGTTCCGCTGCGGCGTGCCGCGGGGGACGGATCTCTCGTGCTGCTCCAGTACCAGACGCCTGCGCTGACCCTGTTCCCCGGCGCAGCGTGGGAGACGATTCAGGACCGCCTCATGGAATACCGGCGCTCGGATCGCGACGCCGACGCGTTCGTGCGCCGCATCACCTCGTTCGCGGTCGAGGTCACGCCCGACAAGCTCGGCCGGTTTCTGATTCCCGGATGGCTGAAGGAGGCGGCTTCCCTGGAAGGCGAGGTGCTCGTGGTGGGCTCACTGGACCGGATCGAGATCTGGAACCCCGGACTCTTCGATGCGCATCTCGAGGACGGCGCGCCCGACGCCTCCGAGTTCGTGCACAAGATCTTCGGATGAGCGGCGCGTGCGGAGGCGAGCGGACGATGATCCCGGCATCCAGGACTATCACACGCCGGTGCTGGTGCGGGAAGTGCTCGCGCTTCTCGAGCCCGAGCGCGGCGGGCTGTTCGTGGACGGCACCGTGGGAGGTGGAGGACACGCGCGCGCGATCCTGGAGCGGGCTCCCGGGGTCCACCTGGTCGCGGTGGACCGCGATCCGGGAGCGCTCGCAGAGGCCGAACGGACCCTCGCGCCGTTCGGTGACCGGGTACGCTTCCTTCTTTCCGACTTCCGCCACGCCGCGCGTGCCCCTGAACTCGACGAGGGCGCCGTGAGCGGGGTGCTGCTCGACCTGGGCGTGAGCTCGCGGCAACTGGATCACGACCGGCGGGGGTTCGCGTTCCGCCGCGGGGTGCCGCTGGACATGCGCATGGACGGGAGCGATGCGCGCACGGCGAGCGCCGCCGACGTGCTCAACAGCTACGACGAAGGAGATCTGGCGCGTGTCTTTCGGGAGCTGGGCGAGCATCGCGGGGCGCACCGGCTGGCGCGCCGGATCGTGCGCCGGCGGAGGACGCGCCCGTTTGCCGTCAGCGACGATCTCGTGGGAGCGCTGCGCGCCGCGATGGGACGGTCGCCGGCGCCTCGCGACAAGGCGCGCGTCTTCCAGGCGCTGCGCCTGGAGGTGAACGACGAGCTGGGGGCGCTGCGGGAAGGCCTCGACACCCTGCGCGACACCATGGACGCGGGCGGACGGATGGCGGTGATCTCCTATCACTCGCTCGAGGATCGCGAAGTCAAGAACCGGTTCCGCGAGTGGAGCCGCGACTGCACCTGTCCCCCCGCGCTCCCGGTGTGCGTTTGCGCCGGCCGGGCCGCGGGAGAGACGCTCGTGCGCCGTCCGGTGCGGCCCGCTCCAACTGAAACCTCGGCGAACCCCCGTGCCCGGAGCGCACGCCTGCGCGCGTGGAGGAAGACATCGTGAGACGGATGAGCGACTCGAAGCGAGTGGCGATCGCGATAGGAGCCCTGCTGGCCTCCCTCAGCGTGGTCACATGGCGCCAGATGCGAGCCCTGGAGGTGTTGGAGGATCTGCACGATGTGGGTCAGGAGATCGAGGTGGTGTCGGCGGTCCGAAAGGACTTGCTCGGGGAGATCCAGTATCTGGAGAGCCGGGGCCGCGTCGTCCCGGAAGCGCGCGAGCGTCTGGGCATGCACAATCCGGCCGCCGATGAAATCGTCTACCTGTCGGGAGTGAACCCATGAGGCTTCCGCAAAGATCGCAATGGCCCCGGCGGCTGATCCTGATAGGATGGCTGGTATCGGCCGGCACCGTCGTCGGGCGCGCCGCCATGCTGCAGGTGGAGAACGCCGAGTGGCGCCAGCGGTCGGCCGAACAGCACCAGATGTCACGCCCGGTTCCGTCGATCCGCGGTTCCATCCTGGACCGGGACGGCGTCCTGCTGGCCCAGAGCCGGGAGGTGGTGGAAGTGGGCCTGGCGCCGGGCGAGCTGAGGCGCGACGAGAACGGCTTCGCGGCCGAGGCGAGCTCCGCGCTCCAGTCCGTACTGGGCCTGTCGCCCTCCGAGGCGCGGCGGCGCACGAGTTCCGATGACGCGTGGGTCGTCATTCCGGGCCGCTATCCAACCACCGTGCGCGCCGGACTGGAGGACATCCGGGGCGTCTATCTGGGGCGCGACTACGAGCGCTTTCGGCCGCACGGAGACCTGGTTGCGGGTGTATTGGGCGGGATCCTGGACGGCAGCGGCGCGGGGGGCATCGAGGAGTCCTACGACGGGGTCCTTACCGGACGTCCGGGTGAGGAGATGACGCTTCGCGACGCTAGCGGCGTCGAACTCCCGGGCCGCGCGGTGCCGGTAAGGCCGCCCGTGCCGGGCGGAAGCGTTTCACTCACCATCGACGTGGATTTGCAGGAAATCGCCCGCGAGGAGCTTCAGGAAGCCATCGAAACAACGGGGTCCAGCGGCGGGGACATCCTCTTGACGGATCCGGCCACCGGCGAGGTCCTGGCGGTCGTCTCGATCCGGGACGGCGACGCGGCCGGTCTCGCGGCCATCAATACCGCCAACGAGCCCGGGTCGACGCTCAAGCCCTTCACGGTGGCGGCGATTCTGTCCAGCGACGTGGGAACGCTGGAGGACCTCGTCGACATCGGCAACGGCACCTGGCATGTCGCCGGGCGCACCCTGAATGACGTGCACCCCAAGGGCGGCACGATGACGCTGGCCGACGCGCTGCGGGTATCGTCGAACGTGGGCGTCGCCAAGGTGGCCGACCGCCTTTCCGACCGCCAGCAATACGAGATGCTGCGCGACTTCGGCTTCGGCATGCCCACCGGCCTGCCGATCCCGGGCGAGACCTCGGGCGTTCTGCGGAAGCCGGAGGACTGGTCCCTGCAGTCACCGGTCTCCCTGGCCATCGGCTACGAAATCTCCGTCAGCCCGCTGCAGCTCGCGATGGCGTATGGCGCGCTGGCCAACGGCGGCCGCCTGATGGCGCCCAGGCTGATCCGCGAGGTACGGGCGGCCGACGGAACGCTGATCGAGCGTCCCGACCCGCGCCTTATTCGGCGGGTCGTCGAAAGCGGGGTGGCCCGTAACATCAGCCGGGTGCTGGTCGACGTCACCGAGTCGGGAACAGGAACCCGCGCACGCCTGACTTCCTTCGCGGTGGCGGGCAAGAGCGGCACCAGTCGCGCGTACCGCGCGGACGGCGGCTACGCCGAGGGCGAGTATTTCGCCACCTTCGTCGGCTTCTTCCCGGCCGAGGATCCGCAATTGCTGGCGTACGTGAAACTGAACGGTCCCGAGGGCGTCTACTACGGCGGAGCGGCGGCCGCCCCGGTCATCCGCGCCACCATGGAGGGCATCCTGGCTGCCCAGCAGCCACCCGTGGACCGGCGGGTGCTCGCCCACGCGGCGCGCCGCCCCGCGCCGCAGAACCCCGTGATTCGCTTCGCCGGTGCGGAAGCCCCCGGCTCCGAGCCTGCGGCCTGGGCGAGCGGGGAGGGGACCGAGGTGGTGGTGCCGGACGTCCGTGGTCTGTCGGCGCGCTCCGCGGTGCGGCGGCTGCACACTGCCGGGCTGCGCGTGGTCTGGGACGCCCCCGGGCCCGTGCTCGGCACCTGGCCCGTTGCGGGCACGCTGCTCGTGCAGGGCGACACCGTTTCGATCGATGTCGGGAGAATCGAACGTGGACAGAGCCCGTAGCCTGTCGCTCGCGCGCGTGGTCGAGCGGCTGGCGGCCGCCGGCGCGCTCGCTCCCGGGGCGGATGTTCCGGGGGAGGCAGGGGTGTGCGGGGTGAGCC
>VXNP01000094.1 GCA_009840525.1 Gammaproteobacteria bacterium | reverse complement strand
CGATCCAGGGTCCCTGGGGCGCGAAGGTGTCGTGGCCCTTGCCCACGAACCAGTCGGAGGTCATGGGGTTGCCGCCCGGCGGACGTCCGCCGCGGTCGGAGATGTCGAGCGACACCAGGTAGCCGAACACAAACGCCTCCGCGTCGTTGGCGGAAACGTACTTGGCGGACCGGCCAATGACGGCGCCCAGTTCGACCTCCCAGTCGATCCGGTCGCGCCCCCAGGGAAGCACCACCTCGCCCCCGTCGCCGATGACGGCGCCCTTGCTCGGCTTCAGGAAGAGGTAGGGCACGCCCCGGTTCTCGCGCCGCTGCCGCCGCGCCTCGGCCCGTTCCTCCTCGGTGCCGGTCTCGTTCACGTGGCTGTAGAAGTTGACCGCGGCGTTGAGGATCTTGCCCGGGTACAGGATGGGCGGGAGAGTGCGCACGTCCCCGAGATCGTGCACGTACGACGGGCGGCCCGCGCCCAGCATGTCGTTCTCGACCAGGTGGTTGACGAGCTCGTAGAGGCGACGCTGGAGGCCATACTCGTAGCGCTCGATCAGCTCCAGCATGTCCCTCGGGGCCTGGACACGGGCGTAGTAGGGATCGCGCTGGAGAGCGGTGTTGGCGGCGTCCACTTCGACGATGAGCTGGTCGCGCAGCACCAGCGACACGGTGGGCGTGCCCTCGATCTCGAAGGTGCCGACCTTGAAGGGCTCGGCGATGTCCGGGACGCCCTGAGCAAACGCCGGCAGCGGAATCGCCAACAGAAGCAATGTTGCAAGGATCCGGAAAGTGCGCATGCTGTCCTCCGCGGGTTGTGCTGTTGAACTCCACACTTACGCCGGGCCCCGGATTCTGTCAATCGGATTGCCCGGCCCCGCGCCGTCGTCTACCGTTTCGGTCCACACAGTTCTCCCTCCGGGCAACATCCCTCCGGCAGCAGGTGGGTCATGAAGACGATCCGTTGGTTCCTCGCGCTTTCCATCCTGGTCACCGCTCCGCTCGCGCTCTCCGCGCAGCAGAAGGCTCCACTTGACCACGACGCCTATTCGATCTGGAACCAGATCCAGGACGAGGACTTCTCCCGGGATGGCCGCTGGCTGGTGTACCGGCTTGTGCCCGGGGACGGCGACGCCGCGCTGGTGGTGGAGCACCTGGAGGACGGGCGGCGCGTGACGGTTCCCCGGGGCGCCGATCCGGGCTTCACCGCGGACAACCGCTTCCTGGTCGCGCTGGTCGAGCCTTCCGAGGAGGCCGTGGACGCGGCCCGCGCCGAGGGTTCGCGCGACGCTCCGGGCGACTCCCTGCTGATCCTGAACCTGGCAGACCTGTCGGAGACGCGTGTGGCGGAGGTGCGGTCGTTCCGTCTGCCCGGAGACGGCGGCGCGTGGATGGCGTACCTGATGGAGGAGGATGCCGGCGGTGGCGACGAGGAGGGGGAAGGCCCCGCCCGGCGGGGAGAGGGCGATGACGACGATGGGCCGCCGCGCCTGGACGATGGCACCGACCTGGTGGTGCGCGACCTCGCCACCGGGCAGGAGCGCCGCTTCGACCACGCGGTAAACTACGCCTTCTCCGGTAACGGCGGCGCGCTCTACTACACGGCGTCCGGGCAGGACGGCGCCGCCGACGGCGTCTTCCGCGTAGGGCCCGCCGGCGGGGCGGAGACCGTGGCCGGCGGGGAAGGGCGGTACCTCGGGCTCGCCGTCGCCGACGACGGCGCGGTCGCCTTCCTCACCGACCGCGACGACCGCGGCGCCGGGGCGCCCGCCTTCTCGCTGTACGCCGCGCGCGAGGGGGCAGCGACCTCCCGGGTGGCCCCTGGCGCGGATGCCCTCCCCGACGGCTGGGCCCCAAGCGAGCACGGAGAGGTGTCGTTCTCCGGTTCGGGCGCGCGCGTCCTCTTCCATAGTGCGCCCCGGCCCCTTCCGGATCCCGAGGACGAGACGCCCGAGGACGAGCGCGTGCGCGTGGACATCTGGAACTGGAAGGACCCTCTGCTGCAGCCCATGCAGCTGGTTCAAATGGAGGACGAGCTGGAGCGCAGCTACCAGGCCGTGCTCGACCTCGGGAGCGACCGGGTGGTGCAGCTCGCCACCACCGAGGTGCCCGACGTGACCGTGGCCGACGACGGCGACGGGGCGGTCGCGATGGGTAGGAGCGGCCTCCCCTACCGGCAGGAGGTGTCCTGGGACGCCAGCTACGTGGACCTCTACACCATCGACATGGCGGACGGCTCGCGGCGGCAGGTGGCCGAGCGGGTGCGGGGACAGGGGACCCTCTCGCCCGGCGGCGGCTACATCACGCGCTGGGACGGCGTCCGGCGCATCTGGGTCGCCATCGACACCGGCAGCGGGGAGGAGATCGACCTCACCGGCGCCATCGACGCGGGCTTCTACAACGTGCTGGACGACCGCCCGGATCTCTCTCGTTCCTACGGTGAGGCGGGGTGGACGGCGGACGATGCAGCCTTCCTGGTCTACGACCGCTACGACATCTGGGCGGTCGATCCCACCGGCCGCGCCGCTCCCCGCAACCTCACCCGCGGCGCCGGGCGCGCGTCCGACACCCGCTTCCGCTACGTCGACCTCGACACCGCCGACCCGGCGGTGCCCTCCGGTGACGTGTACCTCTCCTCCTTCCACCTGTACGACAAGTCGTCCGGCCTGTGGCGCGGCGACTTCGGCGACGGCGCCTCCCCGGAGCAGCTCATCGCCGGTGATGCCCGCTACGCCGGCCTGCTCCGGGCGCGCAACGCCGAGGTCTTCGCCTACACCCGCTCCACCTTCGAGGAATTCCCGGACCTGTGGGTGGCGGGCCCGGCCCTCGACGACGGGCGCAAGGTCACCGACGCCAACCCGCAGCAGTCCGACTACCTGTGGGGCACCGCCGAGATCGTGGAGTGGACCTCCATGGACGGCATCCCCCTCCAGGGCATCCTCTACAAGCCCGAGGGGTTCGACCCGTCGGAAGAATACCCGATGATGGTGTACTTCTACGAACGCTCGTCGGATGGCCTGTACGGCTACACCGCGCCCGCACCGGGCAGCTCGTCCATCAACCGCAGCTTCTACGTCAGCCGCGGCTACCTGCTCTTCGTGCCCGACATTCCCTACCGGGACGGCTATCCTGGCGAGAGCGCGCTGGATGCGGTGGTCCCGGGCGTGCTCGAGCTGGTCGAGGAAGGCTTCGTGGACGCGGACCGCATCGGCGTGCAGGGGCACTCCTGGGGCGGCTACCAGATCGCGTACATGGTGACGCGCACCGACCTGTTCGCCGCGGCCGAGGCGGGCGCCCCGGTCTCCAACATGATCAGCGCCTACGGGGGCATCCGCTGGCAGTCGGGACGCAGCCGGGCCGTGCAGTACGAGCGGGGACAGAGCCGCATCGGCGGCTCGCTCTGGGAGTATCCGCTGCGCTTCATCGAGAACTCGCCCATCTTCACCGCCGACAAGATCAACACGCCCATCCTCATGCTGCACAACGACGAGGACGGGGCGGTTCCGTGGTATCAGGGGATCGAGCTGTTCGTGGCGCTGCGCCGTCTGGGCAAGCCGGTGTGGATGCTCAACTACAACGGCGAGGCCCACGGCCTCAGGCAGCGGCACAACCAGAAGGACTGGGCGATCCGCATGCAGCAGTTCTTCGACCACTACCTGAAGGGCGCGCCCGCTCCGGTGTGGATGGAGGAAGGGGTGCCGGCGATCATGAAGGGCAGAACGCTGGGGCTGGAACTCACCCGCGTGCGGGCGATCTCGGAGGAGGAGCCCGGCCGGTAGCTAACCGCGCCAGCTCATGGGCTCGCCGCGCGATACCGCCATGGCCCCGCTGCGCACCAGCGCATCCGTTTCCGCGATCCGCCCGGCGGCCTCGAGGAAGCCGTCGATCCGGGGGCCGCTGCTTGTGATTTCGATGGTGAAGTGGCCTTCGTGCTCAACCAGAATCGACCCGCCGAACTCGGCAACCAGTTCGCCCAGCTGCGCGCGGGTGCCGGTCGTCAGGCGCAGCTTGAACAGCACCAGTTCGCGGATGATGTGGTCGCGCCCGGTCATGTTTCGCAGATCCACGACATCCACCAGCTTGCTCAGCTGCTTCATGATCTGCTCGAGGGTCTCGTCAGAGCCGTTGGTGACCAGCGTCAGGCGCGAGACGGCGTAGTCCTTCGTCGGTGCGACATTGAGGCTTTCGATGTTGAAGCCCCGGGTCGAAAACAGGTCGGTGACGCGGGAAAGCGCGCCAGCCTCGTTCTGCAGCAGGACGGACAGGGTGTGTCGCATGGCGGTCAAAGGTTGCGGGACGGCGCTGGCATGGCAAGATATGCAGGCTCGCCCGGGGGCTTTGCCATTCGGGTGCCTTTGTTCGACTATTCACCACGGCACCACCATCCGTTTCCGTGCCCGCCACGGGAGGCGTCTCCATGACAACCAGCACCGCGCTCCGCGATTCCCGCGCGCACCCGCTCGCGGGTCAGGTAATGAGCGGAGCCGAGATGATCGTCCAGGTCCTGGCCGACGAGGGAATCGACACCATCTTCGGCTACAGCGGCGGAGCGATCCTGCCCACCTACGACGCCGTCTTCCGCTACAACAAGGACCACGCCGTGGATGGCGTGGAGCCGATGCCGCTCATCGTTCCCGCGAACGAGCAGGGCGCCGGCTTCATGGCGGCCGGCTACGCGCGCGCCAGCGGCAAGGTGGGGTGCGTGCTGGTGACCTCCGGGCCCGGCGCCACCAACTGCGTGACCCCGGTGCGCGACTGCATGGCCGACTCGGTGCCCATCGTGGTCATCTGCGGCCAGGTGCCCACCGCCGCCATCGGCACCGACGCCTTCCAGGAGGCCCCGGTCACGGCGGTCATGGGGCCGGTGGCCAAGCACGTCTTCCTGGTGACGAAGCCCGAGCAGCTCGAGGCCACCATGCGCACGGCCTTCGAGATTGCGCGCACCGGCCGGCCCGGCCCCGTGGTGGTGGACGTGCCCAAGGACGTGCAGAACTGGACCGGGCCTTTCCACGGGCAGGGAAGCCTTCCCATCCCCGGATACCGTCGCCGCCTTGACGCGCTCCGTGCCCGCAAGCTGAGCCACGACCGGTGCCGCGAGTTCTTCGACATGCTGGGCGAGAGCCGACGGCCGCTCATCTACGCCGGCGGTGGGGTGGTGAACGCCAACGCCTCGGAGCCCCTGCGCCGGCTGGCCAACGACTTCGGCATCCCCGGCGTCACCACGCTGATGGGGCTGGGCAGCTTTGACACCACCGCGCCGCTCTGCCTGCACATGCTGGGCATGCACGGCACCGCCTTCGCCAACTACGCGGTGGACGACTGCGACCTGCTCATCGCCGTGGGGGCGCGCTTCGACGATCGCGTGGCCGGGGTGCCGGCCAAGTTCGCGGCCAGGGCCCGGCGGGTCGTCCACTTCGACATCGATCCTTCGGAGATCCACAAGGTCAAGCCGGCGGACTGGCACTACACCGGGATGCTCGGGGAGGCGCTCGACGACCTGGTGGCGTACGGGCACTCCATCGGCTTCCGCGCCGACTTCTCGGACTGGCACGCCGAGGTCGCGGCGCTCAAGCGCGACTACGCCCTCGACTACGACCGCGAGAGTTCGCTCATCCAGCCGTACTACGTCATGGAGGTCATGAACCGCATCACCCGCGGCAACGCGATCATCTCGACCGGCGTGGGACAGCACCAGATGTGGGCCGCCCAGTACTGCGACTTCAGCGAGCCGCGCCTGTGGCTGACCTCGGGGAGCATGGGCACGATGGGGTTCGGGTTGCCGGCCGCCATCGGGGCCCAGTTCGCACGCCCGGACAAGCTGGTCATCGACGTGGACGGGGACGCCAGCATCCGCATGAACCTGGGCGAGTTCGAGACCGCCGCCTCCTATGATCTTCCGGTCAAGGTCATGGTGCTGAACAACTTCGGCGACGGCATGGTGATGCAGTGGCAGCGCCTGTTCTTCAAGGGGCGCCTGTCCGCGAGCGACAAGTCGCTGCGCAAGAAGAACTTCGTGCTGGCGGCGCAGGCGGACGGCTTCGAGTACGCGAAGCGCCTGGACCGCAAGGAGGAGGTGCCCCGGGTAGTCAGGGAGTTCCTCGAGTTTCCCGGCCCCGCCTTCCTGGAAGTCGTCATCGACCCGGAGGCGCACGTGTATCCGATGGTCGGGCCGGGACTTTCCTACCAGGACATGGTCACCGGCGACCACATCCCCAATCGCTACGAGGACCGGGGCGCGGAACCCGATCCCTCCGATCTGTTCTGAGGCAAGATGATGCGTGTCCTTCCCCTTCTCCTGCTCGCCGCCGCGTGCGCGGCTCCCTTCCAGGTGGAAGAGGCGACCATCGCGGACATCCACCAGGCCATGGAGGAGGGCCGGATCACGGCGGAGGAGCTGGTGCAGGGCTACCTCGACCGCATCGAGGCGTACGACCGGCAGGGCCCCTACCTGAACTCCATCATCACCGTGAGCGAGCACGCGCTGGGACGGGCGCGCGAGCTGGATGCCGCCTTCGCGGAGTCCGGTTTCACCGGTCCGCTGCACGGCATCCCCGTGATCGTGAAGGACAACTACGACACCCACGACCTGCCCACCACCAACGGAACCCTCGCCTTCCGCGGGGCAATCCCGCCCGATGACGCATACCAGGTGCGCAAGCTGCGCGAGGCGGGCGCGATCATCCTGGCCAAATCCAACCTGGCCGAGTTCGCGTCCAGCGGGGCCTTCACGCTGAGTTCGGTGCTGCCGGGATTCTCCCGCAACCCCTACGATCCGACCCGGGTGACGGCCGGCTCCAGCGGGGGCACAGGAGCCGCGGTGGCGGCCAACTTCGGGGCCGTCGGACTGGGCTCCGACACCGGCAGTTCCATCCGCGGGCCCTCCTCCCACCAGGCCCTGGTGGGGTTCCGCACCACCATGGGGCTCACCAGCCGCGACGGCATCGCCCCGCTGAGCGCCGCCCGCGACGTCGGGGGGCCCATGACCCGGACCGTGGCCGACGCGGTGGCGGTCCTGGAGGTGATCGTGGGCCAGGATCCCGCGGATCCGGTCACCTTCGAGAGCGAGGGGCGGGTGCCGGAGAACTACCGGCAGTTCCTCGACGCCGACGCGCTCCAGGGCGCGCGCATCGGCGTGCTGCGCCAGCTGTTCGAGGAGGCGCGCGACTACGACGATCCGCGCTCGCTGGGAAGCGGGGTGCTCGCGCCGGGCGAGGAGATGCCCTCAGAGGACCCGGAGGCGGGGGAACATCAGGAGTCCGGCGCGCGTGAGGGGCAGGACGAGGACGAAGAGCAGCAGGAAGACGACCAGCAGGAAGACGAGCCCACCACCATCCACCCCGAAGTACTGCGTGTGATGGAGCAGGCGCTCGAGGACATGCGCGCCGCCGGCGCCGTCATCGTGGATCCCGTCGAGATCCCGGATCTGGACGACATCCGCGGCGACTTCCCGAGCATCAGCCGGCTGAAGTACGACTTCGAGAAGTACCTGGCCACGCGGCCGGAACTGAGGTTCAGGACGCTCGACGAGGTGGTGGAGTCGGGCGACTTCCATCCCTTCCTGCGCGCCAGCATGGAGCGCAACCGGGAAGTGGACTACGTGCCCGAGGAGCACGAGGATTATCCACTATACCTGGATACGCAGCAGCGGCTGCAGGACGCCGTGCTCGCGGTCATGGAGGAGTACGAAGTCGACGTGCTGGTCTATCCGACCTACAACTACCCGGCCCGGCTGATCGGCGACGAGAACACTACGTACGGGGCGAACAGCTCGATCCTCTCGCCCCCGACCGGCTTTCCGGCCTTCAACGTGCCGATGGGATACTCCTTCGGCACGCTGCCCGCGGGACTCCAGCTCCTGGGACGGCCCTTCGACGAGCCGACCCTGATTCGCATCAGCTACGCCTACGAGCAGGCCACGCAGCACCGGCGGCCGCCGCCGTTCACGCCTCCGCTGAGCCGCTGAGGGCGGCGCACGCCCTGGCGGCGGAAAGAGCCGGGGGTCAGCGCGGGCCGGCCGCTCCCTCGAGCAGATAGCGGTCCGGACCCCCCGAAGTCGTCACGCTGGAGACTCCACAGTTGGCGAGCAGCGCCCGTGCGTCGGCCTTCCCGCTGTCCGACGGCGCGATGACGTCCTCCCCCTGCTCCGGCTCGTCGGTGAGGGCCCCGAGCAGGCCCGTGTCGTGGTCCGCGATGCGGGTCGCCACGACCCTCAGGTTGGTTTCTCCGGAGGCCGGGTTGTCGAAGGCCGTTGCGGTGAGCACGTCGTGGTAGGTGTTGCCGGTGAATATCTGGGTTCCCAGACCCGATGTCTGCCTGCGGCCCCGAACAAAGCCGGCGTCGCTGTTTCCGTCCTCGATGGTGTAGCCCAGAATGTTCAGTTGAGCGACCGCGCACTGATAGGCCGTCTCCCTTCCGGGTGGAGCCACGCCGTAGTAGGAGATGGGAGCCGAGGAACAGGCGGACATCGCTGCGGCAGCGAATAGCAGGGACCTCTTCATGCGATCCTCCTCCTGAGTTGAGTGGGGATGGCTGGGCGCATGAAACGAAGCAGTCCGCCATGCCCATGAACGCCAACGGCAACCGGGTAACCGTACACCGGCGGCGGCGCCAGGTTACGCCTCCCGGACGGGGTAGTGGAGCACACGGCAGCGTGGCCCGTTACATGTGCGCCGGCGGGGTGTACACGAGCACAGACACGCCCGAGAGAGAAGGAGGGGATGGTCCATGTCCAGCCGAGCCAGCGCAGGCACGGGGTTGATCGCGGCATGGATGCTCGGGTCCCTTTTTCTCGCGCCGCCGGAGGCGGTTGCCGGGCAGTCCAGGACTGCGGTCGACCGAATCCGCGAGGCCGACCGCAGCGTGGTGCGGGTCGTCACCCTGCTCCCCACCGGCTTCGGCACCGGCAGCGGGGCGGTGGTGGCTCCCGGCATCGTCCTGACCAACCATCACGTCGTAGACGGCGGTGCGGGGCATCAGGTGATCTCGGCGCACACGGGCGGCATGAGGGAGGCCCGCCTGCGGTGGGGGTCCCCGGAACTGGACCTGGCCGTTCTCGAGGTGGACGATCTGGCGCTGCCCGAACTCCTGCTCGGGACCATGCCCCTTCAGACGGGCGAAACCGTGTGGGCCGTGGGATTCCCCGGAATCGCGGATGCGATCACCGGCAACATGTCGCTGCAGACGACATTGACGCGGGGCGTGGTCGGCCGACTGTACCGAGCGCCGTGGGATGTCAGGGCTGGAGGGAGAGAGCTGGATCAGGTTCAGCATGACGCGGCGATCAATCCGGGCAACAGCGGAGGGCCGCTGATCTCCGATTGCGGGATGGTGGTTGGCGTGAATACCAGGGGCGCCCTGGCGTCACAGGGTGTGTTCGTGGCCTCGCGGATCACCGAGGCGGTGCGCGAACTGCGGACCCTCGGCATCGCCGTCAGCACGACCGACTCCCGCTGCACCGATGATGAAGCCAGCGCCGCGCGAGAGGCTGCGGAAGCGGCGGCCAGAGCGGCGGAGCAGGCTGTGCAGGCGGCGACCAGCGCGGCGAACGAGGCCGCGGAGGCGGCGGCCAGCGCAGCGGCGGAGGCCGTGGGGTCGGCGGTTGAGGAGACCGAGCGACGCATGGATGCCACCGAGGACCGGGTCGCCCTGGGTCTGTGGATCACGCTCGGCATGGCGGCGGTCATGTTTCCGACGCTGATGTTCCTGACCATGCGCGCGCCGCGCCGCGAGGTCGTCCGGGTGGTCGCGCGGGCGTCGGCGGGCGCGCGCGATCCCGGGCCCCCTCGCAGTTCCGGGCTCTATCTGCCCTTCAGGTACTTTCTACCCGGTCGTGGGGCCGTGGCGGGAGGTGTTCGCCGACCCGAAGGCGTGGGAGGCACTCCGCACGGAGCGGCACTTCCGGATCTTCGGTTCGTCGCCGATGCTTCGGACTACCGCGATCCACCCATCGACGTCCGTTTTGGGGGCCACAGGCTCCGGCGTGCCGAGGGCGGGCTGGTCATCGGCCGCCAGCCGGCCCTGGTCGACGAGGTCATCCACGACCCGACCGTCTCCATGCGTCACGCACGCGTGATCCGCAAGGGCGAGCGTTTCTTCATCGAGGATCTGAACTCGCGCGAGGGCACCTGGGTCAACGGTGAACGGTTGGTTCCGTTCACGCTCCGGGAGATCGACCGGGATACCGTCGTGCAGTTCGGTGACGGGCCGCGTCTCGCGCTTCAGTCGGAACCGGCACGCAAGCCCGACAACTGAGAGGACTCTGACGTGTCTCGCATCGTCGCTCGCACCGTCGGCCGCAAGGGCACATGCGATGTCGTGCTGCGCGACGGCAGCGTGTCGCGGTGCCACGCTGAAGTCGTGTGCCTGCCCGAGGGTCGGATCCACGTCGCCGATCGCGCGACGGGGAGCGGCACCTTCGTGCGCCGTGGGGACGAGTGGCACCCGATCCGTCAGGCCCTGCTCGATCCCGGGGATGTACTGCGCTTCGGTGCGTGCACGATCACTGCGGGAGAGTTGGGCGCGCTCTGTGTCCGGGTCGATGCCGAGCCGGACGAAGGCCATGCCTCGCAGCGCGATGCCGGCAGTTAGCGCCAAAGACGGCTCCCGCGCTAAGCCAACGGTGATCCGAAGACCTCCGCCACGAACTCGGTAGCGGGGTGCGCGGCGAGCGCGTCGGCCGGGCCCCGCTGCACGATCCTT
This sequence comes from Gammaproteobacteria bacterium, assembly GCA_009840525.1. Lineage (GTDB taxonomy): Bacteria > Gemmatimonadota > Gemmatimonadetes > Longimicrobiales > Gaopeijiaceae > BD2-11. The sequence goes on along the minus strand of VXNP01000094.1, from coordinate 3,203 downwards.
CCCTCCTCCATCACGTGGACATCGGCGCTCAGCGCCACGATGTCGCGGATGTCGTGGGTGATCACCATGGCCGGCACGGCGCTCTCCTCGAGCCGCTCCGCAAGCCGGCGGCGCATGGTCCGGCGCGCGGCCGCGTCGAGTGCTGCGAGCGGCTCGTCGAGGAGCAGGATGTGAGGCTCGGTGACCAGCGCGCGAGCCAGCGCGACCCGCTGGCGCTCGCCGCCCGAGAGCGTGTCCGGCCAGCGCTCGGCCAGATGAGCGGCTTCCAGTTGTTCGAGCACGGCGAGAGCGGACGCCTGCGCACCGTTGTCACGCTGTGCAGAGCCCGCCAGCCCGAACCTCACGTTGTCGAGTACGCGCAGGTGGGGGAACAGTCCGTAGCCCTGCGGCACGTACCCCACCCTCCGCTCCTCCGGGGGGAGGTCGATGCCCCGCGCGGAGTCGAACAGGACGCGATCGCCGACCGCGATGACCCCGGTGGAAGGCCGGTAGGCTCCCGCGATGGTGCGCAGCAGGGTGGTCTTGCCGGAGCCGTTGGGGCCGACCAGGGCGACGGGCTGCACTCCACCGTCCAGGCGCACGTCCAGGTCGAGTTCGCCGACCCGCATGCGGACCTCGGCGTGCCAGGTCGGGTTCACCGCCGCCCCGCCCCGGCGGCCACCGCCTCCACCACCCGACCCAGACGGCCGCCCGGAAGCGCGCGCAGCCCGAGCAGCAGGAGCACCGCGACCGCGGCGAGCACCAGGGAAAGCGCGACCGCGGCCTGCACGTCCGACTCGAGCGCCGTGTAGATGGCCAGCGGGGCGGTCTGCGTTCGTCCCGGCAGGTTGCCGGCGAAGAGCAGCGTCGCTCCGAACTCTCCGATCGCGCGCGCCCATGCCAGAGCAGCCCCGCTCACCAGCCCGGGGAGCGCCACCGGCACCGCCACCCCGAAGAACGCCCCCGCCGGCGACCGTCCCAGTGTGCGCGCCACGATGAGCAGGTCGCGGTCGACCCGGCCGAACGCGGCCGCCGCCGACTGCACGTAGAACGGCGAGGCGACCACCACCTGGGTGAGCACTACGGCGGCCGTGGTGAAGGGCACCTGCAGCCCGAGCGCCTCCAGCGGGCCGCCCAGCAGGCCGTTGCGTCCGAAGGTCTGGAGCAGAGCAATGCCGAGCACGGCGGGCGGCAGGACGATGGGCAGATCCACCAACTGCTCGACGCCGCGCGCCCAGCGGCCGGAGGAGGCCGCGAGCCACCACGCCAGCGGGGTGCCCGCAGCCACCACGACCACCAGGCTCACCACCGTGGTGCGCGCCGTCAGCCCGAGTGCCGGGAGAAAGAGCGGATGGCGCGCCCCGGCGGCCAGCTCCGCCGGCGAGGAGGCCAGCGCCAGCGCGACGACCGGAAGAACGATCAGCACGAGCATGGGCACCGCCGCTGCCAGCGACGGCCATCGCCCGGCGCCCAGGAGGTCGGGCAGGTGCGCCTGCCGGCTCACGCGTTGCCTACTCCGCCGCGAACCCGTGCCGGGCCAGGAGCGCGCGACCTTGCCGGGAAAGGACGAACGCGAGCCACGCCGCGGCGAGATCCGGGTTCACGCTGCCCTCGACGATGCCGATGGAGTAGTCGGCGCTGACGTTCAGGGCGGGTGGGATTGCGATGGCGCGCACGCCGCCCGCCGCGACGGTGTCGCTTCGGTAGACGATGGCGGCGTCGGCCTCGCCGAGCTCGACCTTGGCCCGCACCAGACGCACGTTGCTCTCCTCGGACGCAACGCGCGCAAGCACCGAAGCGGCGAAGCCGCCTTGTCCCGCGGCCTCGGCGCGCCGCAGCGCCTGGCGCGCGTAGCTGCCCACCGGGACGCTCTCGGTCCCGATCACCAGCCGGCTGGCGCGCGGCAGGTCGCGGAAGGACTCGATGCGCGCGGGGTTACCGGGGGGCACGATGAGCACCAACTGGTTGTGCGCGAAGATGCGCCCGTCGCGAACTCGGCCGCGCTCCACCAGGGCCTGCATGTGCGCCGGGTCGGCGGAAGCGAACACGTCGGCGGGGGCGCCCTGCTCGATCTGGAGGCGCAGTACCTGGCTGCCCGCGAACGCCAGCACCACGTCGGTGCCGGGGTGCGCCGCCTCGAAGGCGTGCTCCATGGCCGCGAAGCTCTCGGCCAGGGACGACGCGGCGTACACGTGCAGGGTGCGGGAGGTGTTGGCCGGGGCGCAGGCCTGGAGCAGGGCGATGACGAGAGCGATAGACGACACCCCGGACCTGGCTGGCCGCAAGCGCAGGAACAATGCCTTCCTCATGACCCCGTGCCCCCCGCCTCGAGCGTGCTCGCGTGCCCGCTGATGGATGTGTCATATCCGGGCAGGGAGGCGGCTTCGGTGCGGAAGCCGGGGTCGTCCAGGGTCTCAAGGAAGCGCGACACGGGCGGCGCCTCGGCGATGTCGGCGGGGATGACCAGGTCGAAGCGCTCCTCCACCAGTGGCACGAACCCCAGTCCCCAGGCGAGCGCCGCGCTCTCGATAGCGACTCCGGTGTCCGCCGCGCCGCAGTGCACCCGCCGGGCCACGTCCAGGTGGCCCTCGGCCACCGGACCGGAGAAGTCGGGCCGTCCGCTGCCCTCACCCGCGAGCAGGCGCGCGAAAAGGTCTTCGGCGCCGGTGCCGGGCTCGCGCCCCACCACTCGCACGCCCGGCCGCAGCAGGTCGGCGGCGTCGCGGATGTCCAGCGGGTTGCTCGCGGCCACCACGAATCCCTGCCGCCACCGGGTCAGGTTGACCACCAGCATGCGTCTGCCGGGGAAGCGCCGCCGCACCGCACGCACGTTGGCCTCGCTCGACTCGCCGCCCGACAGGTGCAACCCGGCGATGTGCACCATGCCCGCCGCCAGCAGGTCCAGCGCGCGGTGGCTGCTGGCGGGAATCCAGGTGGCGCGCGCGTTCCCTGAGCCCTCCCCGACGCGGTGGGCCAGGTTGGCGAGCAGGGGGGCGCACCCGGCGACCAGCACGTTGCGCTCGAGTTGTTGCATGCCACGCACGGGGCGGACGCGGGCGGGTCCGGTCGCGGGCGAGTCTTCTTTGCAGTTGAGCGCGGCGTCCGAGGGCGCGGCAGCCGCTTCCACCACGATCGCATCCGCCGCCCCGGTCGCGTGCGCGGGGAGCGGGTGGGCCGCCCACCGGCCGTCCACACGTCCGACGGCCACCCGGGAGGAGGGGGCG
>VXNP01000040.1 GCA_009840525.1 Gammaproteobacteria bacterium | reverse complement strand
GGATTGCGGGCCTGACCGTGCCGCCCACCTGGATGGTGGAGCGGGTCGCTCTCGACGCCCAGGCGGACGAATCGGGTCAGCTCTACTACCAGGTGCAGGGCGAGTCCGTTCCCTTCGATCCCGTTCCGATGGCGCAGGCGCAGCTCAACCCCGAGCGGGTCTCGGGCTCCAGGGTGGAGCCGCCGATACGCGAGGAATACGTGTCCGAGGTGGAATCGGTCGACGGCGAAGCCCGGACCGTCTATTACCGGCTCAATGCCGTCTTCCACTTCGGCTGGCTGTCGCTGCTGCCGGCGCTGGTGGCGGTCCTGCTCTGCTGGGTGACCCGGGAACCCATCACCGCGCTGCTGGGCGGCGTGGTCTCCGGCGCGCTGATCCTGGGCCGCTACGACCTGACCGGCGAAGTTCTGATCCCGTCGTTCGCAACCACCAATTCGGCCAGTATTCTGGTGCTCTACCTGTGGCTGCTCGGCGGACTGATGGGCGTGTGGTCGCGCACCGGCGCGGCCCAGGCCTTTGCCGAATTCGTCACGGCGCGGTTCGTGCGCGGACCGCGCTCCGCCAAGCTGGTGGCCTGGCTGCTGGGCGTGGTCTTCTTTCAGGGAGGCACCGTCAGCACGGTGCTGGTGGGCACGACGGTCAAGCCCATTGCGGACCAGGAGCGCGTCAGCCACGAGGAGCTGGCCTACATCGTCGATTCCACGGCGTCGCCCATCGCCTCGCAACTCGCTTTCAATGCCTGGCCGGGCTACGTGCAAGCCTTCATATTCGTCTCCGGCGTGAGCTTCCTGGCCACCGAGTCGGACCGCATCGCCTTCTTCTTCCAGAGCGTGCCTTTCTGTTTCTACGCGATTTTTGCGGTCCTGGGCACCTTCCTGCTCAGCGTGGAGAAGCCTCTGTTCCTGGGCAAGCAGCTCAAGGAAGCCATGACGCGGGCGCGCGAGACCGGCGCGCTCGATGCGCCCGACGCGGCGCCGCTGGCCGCAAAGGAGCTGCAGGGCAGCAACGTCCCGGAAGGCTACAAGCCGCACATCCTGGAGTTCTTCCTGCCGCTGGGGACGCTGATTGCGATTGCGGTGGGAACGTTCATCGCTTTCGGATCGCCCAACGTGCACTGGGCGTTCGGCGCCGCGCTCCTGCTGGCCGCGGGGATGGCGCTGGCCAAGGGCATGTCGCTCAAGGACCTGATGACCGGATTTCAGGACGGCATCAAGGGCGTGCTGATCGGGTCGGTGATCCTGCTGCTGGCGATCACGATCGGCGGCATCAGCCGGGAAACCGGCGGCGGGCACTTTCTCGTCGAGCAACTCGGATCCAGCATTCCGTATTTCATACTGCCCGTGCTGCTGCAGTTGCTGACCATCGTGATCGCGTTCTCCACCGGCACGAGCTGGGGAACCTATGCCGTGGCGTTTCCGCTGGCCATGCCGCTGGCCTGGGCGGTGGCGACCGGCCAGGGACTCGCCCACCCGGAACTGTTCATGACGCTCTGTTTCGCCGCGGTCATGGACGGCAGCGTATACGGCGATCAGTGTTCGCCGATTTCGGACACCACGGTGCTCAGTTCCGTCTGTACGGGATGCGACCTGATGGACCACGTGAAAACGCAAATCCCGCAGGCATCCATCGCCGCCGGCCTCGCCGCCATCTGCTGGACCGGCGTCGCCTTCCTGACCGCCTGAGGCCCCGTTACTTTATTGCCTGCCGGGAAACGCGAACTGCGCCTTCTCGCGAATGCCTCCTGACGGCCAGCGTTGCGTGATGGTTTTACGCCGCGTATAGAAGCGAACGCTGTCCGGCCCGTAGGCGTACAGGTCGCCGAACAACGACCGCTTCCACCCGCCGAAGCTGTGATAGGCCACCGGAACCGGGAGCGGCACGTTGATGCCAACCATGCCGACCTTGATCCTGTCGGCAAAGTAGCGCGCAGCTTCGCCGTCACGCGTAAAGATGCTGGCGCCGTTGCCGTATTCGTGATCGTCGATGAGCCGCATGGCCTGATCCTCGGATTCGACACGCACCACGCAGAGTACCGGGCCGAAAATCTCCTCCCGGTAAATCCGCATTTCCGGCGTCACGTCGTCAAACAGGCACGGGCCAAGAAAGAAACCGTCTTCGTGACCGGCGACAAGCAGTCCCCGGCCGTCCGCTACAAGAGTTGCGCCTTCTTCGACTCCGGTATCGACGTATCCGCGCACCTTGTCGCAATGCTCCCTCGTGACCAGCGGACCCATCTGGTTCTCGGTGTCCGTGCCGGGGCCGACATTCAGTTCGGCAATCTGTTCGCCGAGCTTGTTCACGACGTCGTTCGCGATTTCGTCGCCGACGCATACGACGACCGAAATGGCCATGCAGCGCTCTCCGCTGGAGCCATAGGACGCTCCGATCAAGGCACTGACCGCGTTGTCGATGTCGGCGTCAGGCATGACGATGGCGTGGTTTTTTGCGCCGCCAAGCGCTTGTACGCGCTTGCCGTTGGCTGTGCCCGTGGAGTAGATGTACTCCGCGATCGGCGTCGAGCCGACAAAACTGACCGCCTGGACGCGCTGGTCGTTGAGCAAGGCGTCCACGGCTTCCCTGTCGCCGTTCACCACGTTGAACACGCCGTCGGGCAAGCCGGCTTCGCTGAACAGCCCGGCAACCAGCAGCGCCGGGGTGGGGTCTTTCTCCGAAGGCTTGAGCACGAACGTGTTGCCGCAGGCGATCGCCATCGGGAACATCCACATCGGAACCATCGCGGGAAAATTGAACGGCGTGACGCCGGCCACGACACCTAGCGGCTGGTGATCCGACCAGGTGTCGATTCGGGGGCCCACGTTCTTCGAGAACTCGCCCTTGAGCAGCTCCGGGACGCCGCAGGCGTAATCGACGACTTCTATGCCGCGCTGGAACTCGCCCATCGCATCGTCGAGCACCTTGCCGTGCTCGTCCGTGATCGCGGCGGCGATCCGTTCCGCGTTCTCCTCGAGAAGCCGCTTGAAGCGGAACAGGATCCGGGCCCTTTTTGACGGCGGCGTGTCGCGCCATCCCGGGAACGCAGCCTGGGCGGCGGCGATCGCGGCCTCGACCGTCGATTTGCCTGCCATCGCGACGTGGCGCGAGACGTTTCCCGTCGCGGGGTTGTATACGGGCCCCGGTCTATTTGAATCCGATACCCGTTTCCCGTTGATGTAATGACCGAGCACTTGCATGTCAGGCAATCGCAAAGCTGTGTGACACGTTTTTCACGATCATGTAGTTGTGCAGTCCCTCCGTGCCGCCTTCGCGGCCGAATCCGCTGTGCTTGACGCCGCCGAAGGGCGTCTCGGGCAGGGACGCTTCCAGCGTATTGATCGAAACATTGCCGGCCTCGAGTTCCTCGACGAGCCGGTCGGCATAGTCCGCACGGTTCGTGTATCCGTATGCAGCGAGGCCAAACGGCACGGCGTTCGCATTCCTTATGCCTTCGTCGAGCGACGCAACCGGGTTCACGACGGCGAGCGGGCCGAACGGTTCTTCCTGCATCACGCGCGCATCGTCCGGCACGTTCGCCAGCACGGTGGGTTCGAAGAAGTAACCCCTGTCGCCCATTCGGTTCCCGCCCGTCATGAGTCGAGCCCCTTTCGCCACCGCGTCCTCGACAAAGTCCGCCAGCGCCGGCGGCCTGCGCTCATTGGCGAGCGGTCCCATTTCCACGCCGGCGTCGACACCATTGCCTACGATGGTTTCGGCTGCGCGGCGGATAAAAACGTCGAGGTATCGGTCGAAGATGCTCTCATGCACGAAGAAGCGCGTCGGCGAGGTGCAGACCTGGCCCGCGTTCCGCATCTTTCGCACGGCGCCGCTGACCGCGGCCGTTTCCACGTCCGTGTCCTCGCAGACGATCACAGGTGCATGCCCGCCGAGCTCCATGAGGACCGGGGTCATGTTCTGCGATGCCAGAGTCGTCAGGCGCCTGCCGACCGCCGTGGATCCGGTGAAGGCCACGAGACGCACCCGGTCCTGGCGGATCAGGTAATCGGAAATCTCGGACGGCGTGCCGAACACCAGGTTCAGCACCCCGGGCGGCAAGCCCGCGTCATGCAGGGCCTTCGCAATGTGCAGCGCGCCGGCCGGCGTTTCCTCGGCGGCCTTGAGAATGAGGGAGCATCCGGAGGCGATGGCGCCGGCCACCTTGCGGCAGGGCTGGCTCATCGGGAAGTTCCACGGCGAGAGACCGAGCACCGTGCCGATCGGCTGGTGATGGACGATATACCGGACACCGGGAGCGCTGGGTATCACGCGTCCGTAGGTACGGGTTGTTTCGCCCGCATCCCACTCGAAAAACTCGCAACCGCGAATCACCTCGAGCCTCGCCTGTGGCAAGGGCTTGCCGTGCTCGGCGGTGATTGCGGTGGCAATTTCCTCCTGGCGTTCACGCATCAGCGCGGCCGCCCTCAAAAGGACATTGGCCCGTTCCACGGGCGGCGTTTTGCTCCACACCCTGAAGCCTTTCCCGGCGGCCTCGAGCGCGTCGTCCAGATCGCTCCGCTCCGCGTGCGGTAAACGACCGATTTCATCCTCGGTCGCCGGATTCAGTACCGGGAGGTCGCCGGCCGTCTTGCGCCAGTGACCATCGATGTAGAGATTCAGGTCCGGGTAAGTGCTCATCGCTTGCCTCGCATGCCGGGTTACGGCCGAGATTGGCACGCGCCTGCAATACGATCAAGCGATTTCAGAGAATTCAGATATTCATATTTCTAATAGCTGATTTCGTGCAGAGCCTTGAGGAATTCGAACGCTGCCGGTGAAAGGCTGTCCGGCCCGCGGTAGGAGATGCCGACCGGGCCCTTGCCGAAAGGAACGGACCAGTCGAGTTCGACGAGAAGCCCGCTGTTGACGTCCTGAGCCACGACGTGCTCGGGCATCAGCCCTACGAGATCCAGTTCCTGCAATAGCGATCGATTGGTCAGATACGAGACGGACTCGAGCGCCCTGGGCGGGATGTATTGGCCTTTGCTGACGAAGTACTGGTCGATCTGGCGCCGCAAGGTCGTTTCGGGGGGCGGGAGAATCCAGCCGAACGGCCGGATTTGAGTGAACGTTACCGACTTCCTGCCGGCCAGGGGATGCCGTTTCCCGACGACCGCCACGACCCGTGCGTCAAGAAGTTTCTCCTGCACCAGCTCGGGCCTCGCCCTGAATGCGGGAAGGCGGCCGACGATCATGTCGATCTCACCCGAATAAAGCGCGGGCATCAGCGCGTCATTCGTGCCCTCGACAACCTTGATCGCGACATTCGGCCGTTCGGCGATTGTTTTCCTGATAGCGCCGGGCAGGAGGATGGGCGCGGCCGCGATCAGCGTGCCGACAACGACCCGCCCGCTGCTGCCCTCGGTCAGGTCGTCGAGTTCCTGGGCGGCATTGGAGACCTGGCCCATGATCAGCTTGCCATGGCGAATCAGCGCCTCCCCGTAGTCGGTGGGGATGACGCCGCGATTGGTTCGCCTGAACAACTGCACCTCGAAGTCCAGTTCGAGATCCTGGATGAGTTTTGTCGCCGCGGGCTGCGATATCTGCAGTTCACGGGCCGCGTGCTGGATGCTTCCGAATTCCCCCACCGCCACGAGCAATCGCAGTTGCTTGAGCTTCAGTCGCGTGATCGCGCGATCGACGATTCGGGTATGGCGGGCATTCATGCAAATCCCCCTAGAAACGGATGCGTCGCGCTTCCTGCTCCAGCCTGCTGACGACGCTCATTGCCGCAATTGCCGAACTCTTCGGGTTGCCGGGCACTGCGTTGCCCCTGATCTCGAACGAGAACCGTCCGAAATCGCCGGTAGCCACGACCTCGTGAATGTTCCGGGCCACGTTCGGGTCGGCGATCAGCCTTACCCGAGTGTGGTCGAATCCGGCGCCGGCGAGCGCGACGGCGGCAGCCACGTTGGCGTTCTCGGGATATTGAATGGCCGCGGCACGCGCAGTGCCTTCGAAATGGACCTGCGCGTCACCGGCGAGACTGTCAAGATCGAGTTTGTCTTCGGCTGGCGAGCCCTTCCAGGCCTTCGGCGGCTTGCGGCCGGTGTAGGTGACGGACTGCAGGTCGCCGACGCGCGCCGCACGCAGGCAATCGAGCGCACCGATCGCGCCGCTGACAAGGTAAACCGTCGCGTTGCCTTCAGCGGCGGCCCGGTCCAGTTCGCCGTAGAGCTCTGCATCCGCCAGGCCACCGATCGATACCGTCGTGAGGTCAAAGCCGCGGCGCAGTATCTCGGGGCCGTGGATCTTCAAAGCAGCGTGGCCCCCGCAATCGATCATGTGGTCGATGTCGTCGGGCAGATCGGCCGCGGATGAGACGCACACGAAGTCGGGAAACTCGCCGGCAGTCTCTTCCAGAAGTTCCGGAAGAACGAGAAGCGCGCGTACAGCGAATCCCCTGCGTTTCAGCTCGTCCCGCACGTAGCCGCCAATGGCTCCTGTGCCGATGATTCCAATCTGCATGGTTTCCTCCGTCTTGGAATTGCCATTATCGCAGTACCAAGCGTGTTAGGTATCGTATTTTTATATATCAAGTTCCGGCCATTCGGCGTGAACTTCGCGTATGTTGCTTTGGACATGGCCGCCAAATACTCGAAGCACGACGCCAAGGACTATGCCCGGGAACGCATGCGCGGCATTTGGGCGGCGGCGCTGAACCCGTTCAACGACGACCTGTCTTTCAATGAAGCGGGCCTGCGGTCGAACATCAGGCACTGGATTGACGATCTCGGCATCAAGGGCCTGTTCATCGCGGGCAAGCAGGGCGAGTACTTCTCCATGAGCCTCGCCGAGCGCAAGCGCAACTTCGAGATCGCGGTCGAGGAGTGCGCGGGCAAGGCCGGCGTCATCGTGTCGGTATCGGATCAGAATTTCGACACGGTCAGGGAGCTGGCGCGCCATGCCGAGTATTGCGACGCCGACTACATCGTGGTTCACGCGCCCGTCCTGAGTTTTGTCCACGACCGGGGCGAGGTGCTCTACCGGTACTACAAGGCGCTGTGCGACGAGCTCGACATCGGTATCGCCATGTGGAGCCACCCGGACTCCGGCTACCTGATGCAACCCGAAGAGTGCGCGCGCATCGCGGAGTTGCCCAACATCGTGGCCATCAAGTATTCCGTGCCGCGCGAGATGTACGTCCGGCTGACGCAGATGGTCGGCGACACGATCCAGGTCTCGACCTCGGCCGAAGACGACTGGCTCGACAACATTGAAGAACTCGGCTGGCGGCTCTACCTCTGCTCGTCGCCTCCGTATCAGCTGCAGACGAAAAACGACAGGCGCATGGACGAGTACACGCGCCTCGCATTCGCCGGGAAGTTCGAGGAGGCGCGGCGCGTTCGCGACAGTCTCAACACGGTGCGCGAGGCCATGGCGCGATCGCGACCGGCCGACAAACCGCAGGCCTTCGGCAAGTACTGGCAGGAACTGCTCGGTCAGGTCGGCGGGCGTGTGCGACCGCCCATGCTGGAGCTGACCGGCGCCGAGAAGAAAGCGATCGACCGGGCATTTGAAGCCTGCGGCCTCAAGCGGTAGAGGCCCTGTCCAACCGCCGATTGAAGGACGCCGCCCGTCCGGCCCTACAGGTCCACCCAGCCTTCCGGCGGCTTGCCCTTGCCCGGATGCAGTTCGCCGCATTTCCGACAGGTGCGCGCCTTTTCGTCCGCGTGGAACGCCGCGAAAATCTTCGGCAGCGTCTCGACGATGGCGCCCGGATCCGTCAGGGACACCTCTACGCGGTGAACCCGGGCCTGGCAATTGAAGCAATACCAGACAAAGGCGTCCTTCATGCCCATCATGCGCGGCGACTCCACGACGATGCCGATCGAACCCTCCTGCGGTCGTTGCGGCGCATGGATCGTGTGCGGGGGAAGGAGGAAGACTTCTCCTTCGCGAATCGGCAGATCGTAGATCCCGCCCTCGCCGGCGATCTTCAGGATCATGTCGCCTTTCAACTGGAAGAACCACTCTTCCACCGGGTCGTCGTGAAAGTCCACCCGCGTATTCGGCCCGCCGATGACCATGACGATCATGCCGCCGTCTTCGTGCAGCAGCTTGTTGCCGACGGGCGGCTTCAGCTGGTCGCGGTTTTGCCTGACCCAGCGATTGAAGTTGAATGCCCGGAAAGTCGGGTGAACGTTCATGCAGCGCGAGTTCCGAAAGCCAACCACCGAATTATCGCGCCTGACTTCGTTCCCTAGCGCGACGCAACGGCGCCGAATCGGAAACTGCCGGTCGCGTAACACTCGCGGCCCCGGTGATGGATCCGCTCACGAATATCGAAAGTCGTGTTGTGGAGACCGGCCACGACGTATTGCTCGTCGCCGATATTGGTGCAGGCCAACAGGGCGGACCAGCGTTGACCAGGGGATTGCCAGGCCAGACTCAGGTTGATCAGCGTTACGCTGTCCGCCTGCGCGATGTCCGGCGTATTGAGCGCATCGTTGAAGTAGTCGCTGCGAAAGGAGTAGTCCAGCCTGGGCGTGAACGTGCCCATGGGCGTGGCGAAGTCGCGGGCGACGGACAGGAAGCCCGTCCATTCCGACACGCGTTCGAACTTGCTGTCCAGCGTGATTTCGTCGGCGCGCTCGTCGACGGCTTCGAACGCCGGGTCGAGCCATCCGAGCCCTGCTTCAACGTAGATACCGTTGGTGGCCAAAAGGATCAGCTCGACTTCCATTCCATCGATTCCGGCTTCGGCCGCGTTGCGGAAGATGGGCGCGGTATTGCCACCGGACGGATCGAAAATGGACACTTGGATGTCCTTGTAATCGGTAGTGAACAGCGCCCCGTTGAGACGCAGGCGATTCCCCAGGCCCGTGAATTTCCATCCGAACTCGTACGAGGTCACGAACTCCGGGTCGAAGGTCGGAACGATGGTCAGCGGGGGAAAGACGCGCTGCGTGAACCCGCCGCTCTTGAATCCTTCCGACCAGGTGGCATAGAGCATCAGGTCGTCGGTCGCGTGGTAGGAAACGTTGAGCAGCGGCGTTGTTTCAGTGATTTCAAACTCCTCCGTCACGAACGGCAGGACGCGGGCGCCGACGCCGAAGGCCGGCCGGTCGGGAACGTTGTCGCCGTCGGTGTCCACCGCCGTCCTGTCGGCGAGAATGTACTGGTCGGGGGAGAAGCTTTTCTTCTCGTCCGTATAACGCAGGCCCAGGGTGGCGCGCCAGCGGTCGCTCAGGTCGTAACTGGCCTGTGCGAACAGGGCATTGCTCTCGTTGTCGAATTCGCCGCCGCTGCGCACGTCCGCGGGCGGGAAGAAGACGTCGTTGACGTTCAGCCCGTCTTCCGAGAACAGGTACAGGCCGACGATCCAGTTCAGGCGGTCCGAAAGTCCGGTCCCGAGCAACTGCAATTCCTGGGCGAACTGGTCCTGCTCGTAGGTGTCCGTCAACAGGACGATCGGCAGCGGGGAATGGTCGCCATCGCGGGAGAATTCGCCTTCCAGTGTCCGTATTGACGTTATGGACTTGACCTGCAGAGCGTCATTCACGTCCCAGGTTGCCGTCAGCGCATAGCCCGCCGTCTCCAGGTCGGAAACCGTGGGCGCCGTGCCCGCATCGCGGCCGTCGCCGAATATGTATTGCGCGTTGTAGCACGCCGGATTGCCGGGATTGCCGGCGCCGCTGAAAGGCTGGCCGGGAATCTGCGTGAGGCAGTCGGCGCCGCTCGTGATGCCGAACTGGGGCAGCACGATGGCCTGAATCCAGTTGTGCAGCAACGCGAAGTTGTCGACCGGCGTCAGCGAGTTGATCCCCAGGGCCGCTATCTGCCGGCCGATGGCTGCGGGATCGAAGTTGCCGTTCGCGTCCACCGGGTTGTAGAAGAACGACCCGTAGCCGATGGCCGTAAGTTCCATGGGCGGTCCGTTTTCGCGATCGCGGCTGAAATCGACGCTGAAATCAAGGCTCAGCCTGTCCGTCAGCTCGCCGTAGAACCGCAGTCGGCCCGTGAGGGTGTCGTCGTCGCCGAGGCTGACGTCATCGGCCATTCGGTGAACGTATCCGTCCTGGCTCAGCCTTGCGACCGAGAATCGCACGCCGGAGTTGTCGGACAGCGGCAGATTTCCGCTCAAGCGGACATCCTGGCGTTCGTCGCTCCCGAGCTTCACGTCCACGCGCCCCGTGAGCGCGTCGCCCGGCGCTTGCGTGATGATGTTGACCGCGCCGCCGGTCGTGTTGCGCCCGAACAGCGTGCCCTGCGGCCCGCGAAGCACTTCGATGCGTTCGATGTCCAGCACGTCCAGGACCGCGCCCAGGGAGCGGGCCACGTAAACCCCGTCGATGTAAATACCCACACCGGGGTCCACGGTGGGGACGAAATCCTGCTGGCCGATGCCCCGGACATAGACGGCGGCCGCCGAGTTGGATCCGCTGTGACCGGGGCTGTTCTGAAAGGTCATATTGGGTACGTAGTTGGCCAGGTCGTCCATCCGGTCGACGCCGCGAGCCTCCAGGTCTTCGCCGCTGAACGCGCGGATCGATATGGGCGTTGACTGCAGGTCCTCCGTTCGCTTGCGGGCCGTCACCACAATCTCCTCGAGGGTGATCTCCGCCCCGGCCCGGGAGTCGCCCGAGTCGATCTGGGCTGCGCCGAAAACCGGAAGCATGCCAAGCAACAGAATGGCCGGTGCGGCGCCGGCTCCGGTGCGGATCATTTTGAAATCGGGAGTCATTGCGCGTTCCTCCAGGGTGTTTATCGGCGGTCAGTCCCTGCCCGCCTCAATGAGCTTTTCGGCGAGCAGTCCCGGGCTCGTAAGCAGCGCCTCGTGGTCGCCGGGCATCTGGACCAGCCGGTAAAGTCCGAGCCGGTTCGACATGCGTGGATGCCAGCCGGATTCCGGTCCCGGCGGCAGGGCGATGTCTTCCGTGCAATTCAGATAACTTCGAGGCAGATCGAGTTCGTAAAAGGCCTTCAGGTCCAGCTTGTCCCGGAACGGCTGGGCCGGCTGGGGCGAAAAATGGGTTTCCCACAGTTCCCGCGCCGCGCCGAAATCAACGCTATTGAAGAAGGCTTCACGGCAGACTTCGAAAGGCAGCGTGAAGGAGTCGTCCGGACTTTCGGACAGGAGATGATCAACCAGCGCGCGGTAGTGCGGCGGGTTTTCGTCGAGCAGGCACTGCCCGTCCAGCAGAACGAACGCGTTGTAGAACACCAGGCGGCGCAGCCGGTCCGGCACGGCCTCGGCTACCTTCTGGATGATGGACCCGCCGTAACTGTGGCCGACCAGGATTACGTCCGTGAGTCCGGAGTCGCGGATCAGGTCCACCACACCCCCGGTGCAGCCCGCGTGCGTCATGCCGGTCTTGTCGACGCCGTGGCCGTGACCGTTCAGCGTGGGAGCGACCACCTCGTGGCCCGCCCCGCGAAGATGACCGGCCACGCCGTCCCATCCGGATCCGTCGTGCCAACCGCCATGTATCAATACGAACTGCAAAATCCTTTCCTCTCTCGTCAGCCTGTATCGCACCGATCGAGCAATGCGATCGATGCCTTTCTTATAGTCCCGGGAGCGCAAAAATGGACCTGTCGATTGCGACAGGCAGACGGTGGCCTGTAGCCGGCGGAACGGCCGCGAAAACGCTGTTCTATAATCGTTTTCTGCCGGGACAGCCGGTCACAATCCGGGCCCGGCATGGAAATGCAAAGTTCGGTCTGGGAGTTCTACGAGAGCGTCGGCGACATCGACACCCGGCGCAATATGCACGGTTTACTGTCCCGCCAGACGGAAGAACTCGGGTTCGAACAGTACGCGTTTTTCTCGTTTCAGCCCGGAAATCGCCCCGAATTGATCTGCAGCGAAGGCTTGCCGCTAGGCCCTTACCTGACGGAGCGGGCGTTCACGGTGGACCCGATCCTGCATCGCGCGGAGGAGAACGTCACGCCGATCAGCTGGAATACGAGCCGGTGGGACCAACCTCTACGTCAACAGGAGCACGCGGTCCTGTCGCAACTGCGCGATCTTGCGATCGAGTGCGGCGTGTCCGTGCCGGTGCATGGTCCGGGCCTCGCATTCAGCGTCCTGTGCCTGTCCACCCGCGAACGCCTTCGTCCGAATATGCGGATCAACGGAGAATTCGAAGCCGCGTTGCTCCTTCTCGGCGCCTACATCACGTCCATCAACCGGGAGAGAACACAGCTTGCCGAGCCGCCTTCCCTGACCCTGCGGCAAATCGAGTGTTTATCCTGGACCGCGCAGGGCAAGACCGCGTGGGAGATCGGCCGAATCCTGAGCATCAGCGAGCGGACGGTCCGATTCCACCTGGGCAACGCGATGACGGCGCTCGATGTGATCTCCAAACACCAGGCCGTGCTCAAGGCCATCGCGCTGGGCCTGCTGCGTTACTAGACGACTCCGCCGCTACCCGGAAAGTACTGCACTTCGCCGAACGGCATTACGGCCCGCGGACCGGCCGGAGATCATGGCTTCCGTCAGATACGTGCCGTTCTGATAAAGGTCGGAAATCATGGAGCCCAGCTGCCCCGCCTCATAAAGCCCCGGAATGGGTTCGCCGGCGCGGTTCAGCACTTCGCCCCTGGGCGTGCGCTTCGCCCCGGCGGACGTGCATACGAGACCCGGCTTGAGTTCGATCGCGTAAAACGGAGGCGTCTCGAGAGGCTCAAGAGTTGAAGGGTCCCTGTTGAAGAGAGTGTCGGCCTTGTCGGCGCAGGCGGCGTTGTATTCGGCAACCGTCTTCACCAACCGGTCCTGGCCCCGATCCAGCTTGACGGCAAGATCCGCAATCGAGTCGGCCCGGGTGATCCAGCCCTTCTCCACCTCCCTGCTGTTGTCATCGCTCCAGTCGTACTTCTCGACCGCCATGTTCCAGGTCATCCACTTCATGCCCAGGCAATTGTTCTTGCGAACGCTCTCGTCGAAGATCATGTGCACGGGCATCACCCAGGCATGCAGGGTGTCGACGTAGTGGCCGTGCTGCTTCCACTTGTAGTGTGTTCGGTTGAACGGATAGGTTTCGTCGCCGAAGCGCCGGTCATCGGCAGCCACTTCGATCCAGCTGTAGCTGGCGTAATCGAACGCGCGCATGAACGCGGTCTCGTATTCGGGCACCTTGAAAGCAAGATGAAAACCGCCGGAATTCATGCGGTTGCGCAAATGCCAGAGATCAGCGCCCGCGCGCTGCAGCATGTGGATGCCGTCGCCGGTGTTGTACGGGCTGCCGAAGGTAGGGACGTCCGTCCAGCCCGCGTAATTCCGCTTCATGTCCTCGTTGTGTTCATATCCGCCGCAGGCCATCACGACGCCACCGCGGGCCTTGACGGCAACCTTCCGGCCGCCGCGCTCGACTAAAACGCCGAACACCTCTCCGCTTTCGCGATCCTGCACCAGGTCCACCGCGGGGCTCTCGTACCAGACCGTGACCGGGCGCCTGTCGATATTCTTCCTGAAAGCCTCCCATAGCCCTCCCGGCCGGGGCAATATGGTTGCCTGGTCCCTGACCGCCTCCCTGGCGCCCAGATCGGCGAATTCGTAGATGGGTTCGGAGACCCGATATTCCTGTTTGGCTTCCCTGGCGCGTTCCTCGATCCAGGGGTGGAGTTCCATCAGTTCGCTCGCCCAGAACTCCAGCAAGTCCTCCGGAACCGGGTTCGAATAGCTCAAGTTGCGCTGATACCGCTTCATGGCCTCCTTGTCCTTCGGAATGACCAGGCCCTGACCCGAAGCACGGGAGTTTCCCCCGGCATGCTCTTCCGGCGCCTTCTCCAGTATCAGAATCCTGGCGTCGGCCCGAGCGTCCAGCGCCTCGATCGCGGCGGAACAGGCAGCGATCCCAAATCCGACAATGACAACGTCGTATTCCTCGGACATTTGCAGCAATCCAGCCCGGGCGGGACGCTCAGACTTTCTCCGGCGTTCGCTTCTGCGGGTATTCCGTCCACAG